>JAGXHO010000215.1 GCA_024636105.1 Trueperaceae bacterium
CCCGATCCCGACGCCCGCGAGGCCTGCGCGGCGTGCTTCCTTCAGGGTGCGCGCTTGTGGGAGATCGTCCGCCCCGGGGCGCTTCTCGTGCCCGAGGCGTCGACGGCGCGGTCGACGGTCTACGCCGGGAGCGACCAGCGCCCCTGGATCGTGATCGGCGAGGCCGATACAGGCGACCTCCTCGCCGCCCCGCTCAACGACGCCAGCAACCCCAAGTGGTGGACGCCCGTGGTGCCGCGCACCGCCCTGTCGTTCCCCGGCAACGTCAAGGAGTCCCAGGTGGAGCTCGCCCACGCCTGGAGCCTGCCCGCCGAGGTCGCGTCGGTCGGCGAGGTCACGCCGCTCGGCCGCGGCGCCGTCGAGCGCGCGATCCGGGCGTACGTCGCGGGCTAGGCGCGGCGGCCCGTCGGTACGGGGTGGGGGTGCCTCCCACGAACGAGATGTCTAAGATACTTGACACGATGTCGCCTTAGATTTACACTCCCCATGTAAAGAACGTTTTACACCAAGGAGGTAGACGATGTCCTACGAAGAGAAGATCACTTGGGTGAGCGGCTTGGTGACGCTGATCGTGGCGGGTTGGTACGCGTGGGTCTTGGCGAGCATGTTCGGCGAGGTGCCGGTCGGTGAGATCGCGTACCAGCGACCGCTCCTGCTCGCGGTCGGCGCGATGATCCTGTTCACCATCGTCGGCGCCATCGCGCTGGCGATCGGCGCGGCGATCCGGGCCGAGGTCACTGGCAGGGGTTCCGCAGAGGAGGTCGGCCGCAAGGACGAGCGCGACGTCTCCATCGAGGGCCGCGGCGACCGCGCCGCCTTCTACGCCTCCTCGTCGCTCATGGTCGGCGTGCTCGCGTTGGCGATGCTCGAGCAGCCCTACTTCTGGATCGCGAACGGCGTGTTCGCGGCGTTCGTCGTCGGCAGCCTGATCAGCTCCGGCGTCAAGCTGACCGCCTACCGCCGGGGGTTCTAGCGGTGGCCAAGGCGACGCGGGTCACGAACGAGATCCGGGCGCTGCGCTTCGCCGCCAGCGAGATGACGCAGGCGGACCTGGCTGACCGGGTCGGGTTGACGCGGCAGACGATCATCGCGATCGAACAGGGGCGCTACTCGCCGTCGCTGGAGGTGGCCTTCAAGATTGCCCGCGCGTTCGGCGTGCCGCTCGAGCAGGCGTTCGGCTACCCGGAGGAGGCGTCGTGAGCGCGGTCCTCCTCCTCGGCGCCACCGGCCGCACCGGGGGCCGGGCGCTGACGGAGCTGCTGGGGCGCGGCGTTGCGGTGTGCGCGATCGTCCGCTCGGCCGAGCGCCTGCCCGTCGACGTCGTCTCCGACCCGCTTCTGACGGTCGTCGAGGCCGACGTCGCGACGCTGCCCGTCGAGGAGCTTCGCGGTCACCTCGCCGGATGCGCCACCGCGATCTCGTGCCTGGGTCACCGCGTGAGCCTGCGCGGCGTCTTCGGGCCCCCGCGCGACCTGGTCGAGAGGGCGGTGCGCGCCGTGTGCCGGGCGGCCGAGGCGCGCGGCCCCGACGCCCCGTTGCGGCTGATCCTGATGAGCTCGGTCTCTGTGAACGGGCCGGTGACCGTCGACGCGCGGCGCCGAGCCGGCGAGCGGGCGTTCTTGTGGGCCCTGCGCGGCCTGGTCCCGCCGGCGCGCGACAACCAGCGCGCGGCCGACGTCCTCGCCGACGAGATCGGCGCCGAAGACCCGCACGTCGGCTGGGTCGTCGTCCGGCCGGACACGCTCATCGAGGGCGACGCTTCGGCCTACCGGACCCACGACGGGCTCGTCGCCAGCCTCTTCAAGCCCGATTCGACCCGCATGGCCAACGTCGCCCACTTCATGGCCGAGCTGGCGACCGACGAGGCGTCGTGGCGGCGGTGGCGCGGGCAGATGCCGGTGATCGTCGACGCACCGCCAAGCGAGGCGGCGAGCTCCTAGGCGTCCTCGCGCGCCATCGCTTGCGCGAGCCGCGTGACGAACGCAATCAGCACGCCGACGCCGACGAACACGTAGATCATCGTGAAGACCTTGCCCGCCGCCGTGACGGGGTGGACGTCGCCGTAGCCGACGGTGGTGAGCGTCATGACGCTCAGGTAGAGGGCGTCGAGGGGCGCGAGGTGCTCCACGGTCGTGTAGAAGACGGTGCCGGAGGCCAGGAGGGCAACGGTCAGCGCCAGCGTCGAGCGGAAGAGCGGGTCGCTCCACGCCCGCGCGATCGCGCGAAAGAAGCGGGCGAGGGTGAGCAAGAACGACAGCATGGCGCTCCTCCTTCGGAGCGGGGATGCGGGGAGGATACCCGGGCGGCCCTGCGCGGCCTAGTTGAGCTCGGCGCGCAGCGGGTCGAAGAACTCCCGCCATGCGAGCACGCCTGCCGATGGTCCGACCTGGACGCGCACGAGCGCGGGCGGGAGCCGCAACGGGACGGCGCGCGGCGGCGGCGCCCCGAACGCCAACAGGCCCACCGCGACGCTGGCGAGGAGCCGTCGTCGCAGGGCTGTTCGGACGTCTTCGGGCATCGCGCCTCCCGTCGCTAGGGTACGCGATGCCGCGTCGCCGTCGACGCTCGAGCGCATGGGGCTCGAGGCGAAGCTGGCGCGCCCGGTACGGCACGCTCTCCACCGTTCAGCAGAGCCGCTCGGCGCTCGCGCTGGCCCGAGCGAATGCGCCAGTCCTGGTCCGACACATAGATCAGCGCCTCACGCCGCCGGCGCGATGTTCTGATTGAAGCGGAACACGTTCTCAGAGTCGTACTTCGTCTTGATCTCGACGAGCCTCCTGTAGTTCGGACCGAACGCCGCCGCGGTCAGGGCCGCGCCATCCTCGCCATGGCCGGCGAAGTTCAGGTAGACCCGACCCGCGTGACCGTACCGGGCAGCGCTCTCCCAGGCCGTCCGCGACCACGCGATGTTGACGTCGTCGTCGGTCGGAGCAGCCCAGACCGCATCGAGGGAGTACATCCAGCCCATCGAGCGGTCGCCGAAGGCGGTGGCCTCAGGTGCCACCCGCGCCGTCGCTCCGCCGAGGTTCCATAGAGACGAGATCGAACGGGCCGAAGGCGCATGAGCGGCGTTCGACATCGCGAGCTCGATCATCTCGTCGGGAAGGTCCGTCAGGAAGCGAGCCTTCCAGTAGCAGCGCAAGGCGCCGAAGGGGATCTGCGTGTCGAACAGCGTCTGCACCGCGCAATAGGACATCCGGCCCGAGAAGTCCGCGATGGGCGTAGCGTGCTGGCGCAGTGGCGCGAGCACGCGTTCACCTTCCTCCGGATCGCCGTTCCAGACGCAAGCCAGGGTGTAGCCGCGCTTGCCCCAATGGTGTGGGGCGAACGCCTCGCTCTCGGCGACCGTGGAGAACTCGCAGAGCGAGGCAACCCGGTCCGCATGCTTCGTCACGAGGTCGCGCCAGGCCCGGATCGGCCCCGCGCCATCGTCGAGCGCGAACATCGGCGCGACGAACGCCACCTCGGGACCGACCGGGTGCAGCGCGAACTCGAACCGTACGACCACGCCGAAGTTCCCGCCCCCGCCCCTGAGCGCCCACAGCAGGTCGGGATTCTCCGTCTCGCTTGCACGCACCAGCTGCCCGTCGGCCGTGACGACATCCGCCGCTACTAGGTTGTCGACCGCCAGACCATGCTTCGCGCGGAGCCAGCCGATGCCGCCCGAGAGCGTCAGCCCACCGACGCCCGTGTCCGAGATCAGCCCCCCCGGCGTGGCCAGGCCGAAGGCCTGGGTCTCCCGATCCACGTCGCCCCACGTTGCGCCGCCCTCGACGACCGCGATGCGGCGTGCCGGGTCCACGTGGACCGCGCGCATCAGCGAAAGGTCGATCATCAGCGCGTCGTCGGCCACCGCGTGCCCGGCGACGTTGTGCGCCCCGCCCCGGATCGAGACGGGAAGCCCCTGCGCGCGCGCATGGCGCACGGCAGCCATCACGTCCGCGAGTCCGCGGCAGCGGGCGATCAGCGCGGGCCGGCGATCGATGGTCGCGTTCCAGACGGACCGCGCCGCGGCATACCCGGCATCGTCTGGCCGGAGGATCTCTCCCCGAAAGCCGTCGCTCATGTGATCGAACGCATCGCTCGAGTCGCCCATGTCGCCCTCCAAGTTCGGTACGCGATGAGCCTAGCAACGATGCTGGACGTAGCAAAGTGGCGTTATCGCCAGAAGGAAGGCATAATGGACAACATGAACGTGCAGTATCGGCGGATTCATGCCTGATCGGACAGGAGGCGGGACCAAGACCGCCGAACGGCCGGTCCTAGCTCTACTGGCAGCGCCTGAGACGTCGGCGTCGGTCCTCTACGGGCTCTACGACGTGCTCCTCTCGGTCGGCGCGGTCTACCTCGACATGGTCGTCGGAAAGCCCGGCCGCGAACTGCTCGACATCCGAATCGTCTCTGCCGACGGCCAGCCGTTCCATTGCGTCGGCAACGTGCCGGTCGAACCGCATACCGCCATTGGTGAGATGTCCGCGCCGGATGCGGTACCGGACGCCGTCATCGTCTGCGACATGTACAGCTCGATCTATTCGACGCTCGCCGGGCGCTACCCGCGCGAGATCGATTGGCTGCGCCACGTCCATTCGAGGGGCGCGCTCGTGTCTTCGGTCTGCTCGGGAGCACTTCTGCTGGCCGAGGCCGGTCTGCTCGACGGGCGCGAAGCCACCGCGCACTGGGCCTATCGAGACCTCTTCGGGCGGAATTACCCGCAGGTACGGTTCCGCAACGAGTCCGTCCTCTGCCTGACCGAGGAGGCCGACCGGATCGTGACCGCAGGCGGGGTCAGCGCCTGGCACGATCTGGCCGTCTACCTCATCGCCCGGTTCTGCGGGTATCGCCATGCGATCGAAATGGCCAAGGTCTTCCTCATCTCTGGGCATTCCGACGGGCAGTCGCCTTATGCCGTCATGACCCGCCCGATGGAGTCGAAGGACGCGGCCATCCGTGACTGCCAGGCTTGGATCGCCGACCATTACGCCCAGCCCAACCCGGTCGAGGCCATGGTGGCCCGGTCTGATTTGAATGCCCGCACCTTCTCGCGGCGGTTCCGGAAAGCGACGGGCTACGCGCCCATCGATTACGTCCAGGCGCTGCGCATCGAGGCAGCCAAACAGGCGCTGGAGGCCGAGTCCCTGCCGGTCGAGGACATCGCTGCCGCGGTCGGCTACGAGGATTCCGCTTCGTTTCGCCGAGTCTTCAAGCGCCGAGTCGGGCTGAGCCCCGCGGTCTATCGTCGCAAGTTCCAGCGACTGGCGCAGATCGCCACGCCGGCCGGTACCGCGGAGCCGATCCGCGGGCTCGGTGCGCCGGAGAGGTGAACGGACGCATATCTGGGCGCGACTCCGGGTCGGCGCCAGAGCCGCCCTCGAGCGGGCCCACCACGCCCGACGTCACCCGACGGCCGAGGAGATCGCCGCGGACTGAGGTGAGGCGGACCACCCCGACAGCGTGCTCATCCTGCGGCAGGTGGAGCCCGCGTGATCCGCCGCCTATCGTGGGGCGTTGGAGGTGCCTTCGATGATGGATGACGCTAAGCCGGGTGGCGCGAAAGATTCGGCCCTGATCGAGCTCCCGGCACCGTCCCTGATGGGCGCGGTCTCGCTGGAAGCCACGCTGGCGGGCCGGCGCTCGGTGCGCGCGTTCGGACCGGACCCCATCTCGCTCGAGCGCGTCGGTCAGCTGGCGTGGTCGGCGCAGGGGGTCACGGACGCCGCCACCGGCTACCGGACGGCCCCCTCGGCGGGCGGCACGCTGCCCGTCGAGGTCGACCTGCTCCTTTGCGGCGTGCCCGACCTGGAAGACGGCGTGTACCGGTACCACCCCGTCGAGCACGCCCTGCGCCGGCGGCTGGCGGGCGATCGGCGCTCGGCCGTCGCGGACGCGACGCTGAACCAGGGGTTCGTCCGCGACGCGCCCGTGATCGTGGCCCTCTCGGTCGTCGCCGCCCGGACCGCACCGAAGTTCGGCGCGTTCACCGACCGCCTCCTCGACATGGAGGTGGGGCACGTCGGGCAGAACGTCTCGCTGCAAGCGGTGGCGCTGGGGCTCGTGACCGTCGTGGTCGCCGGGTTCCGCGAGGCCGACCTGGCTGCCGCGCTGGAGCTCGCCGACGGGGAGCGCCCGATCTACCTGATGCCGGTGGGGCGAGCGGCGGCGTAGCCGGGGTCCCGTGCCGTTAGAGCGGGCCCTCCGACGCTCCGAGCTCAGGCGCCTGGTGGTCGGTAGCTCACGCTGCGCTTGACGGCTTCGTCCGCCTCCTCAGGCGTGAGCAGCGGAATGGTCTCGAAGGAGCTCATCGCGCCCGAGGCGCCGACCGTGGCCGCGACCACCACCGCTGCCGCATTGTCGGGAAGGTCGACAACCGCGTAGAAGTCGTGGGCTCCGAACGCGAAGAAGAACGTCTCGAGGCGGCCCCCGACGCTCTCGGCGAGCGCGGCGGCCCCGTCCCTGCGTCCCGAGCCACCCTCCTTCATCACGCCCTTGATGCCCTCTTGGCTGTACGAACCGCGGAACAGGTACTTCGGCATGTCGACTCCTCGGGCTGTGCGGTCTCGCGAGCTTCGGACGCGTGGACGGCGCCGCGAGTTGGCGTCGGCCTTCCCACCCGTCGACGCCGAGGGCGCGCTTGGCGCGACCGAAGCGACGGCACCCACTCGGGTGGTTCGGCGGTGACACCTCGAGGGCGAGCTCCGTCGCCGCAGCGAACGGAGCGCACCGATGGGTTCGGGTCCGGCGAGGTTAGGCCGTAGATCGCGACGCGTCAAGCAACCACCTCGGGCCACGGGTCGGGGCCGGCCGCTATGCTCCGCAGCTTGAAGGGCCACGACGGACGGTGTTCGCGGGTGGCGCGCTCGTCGGGCGGCGCGGCGTGAGGCCCGGCACCGGTGCGGGGCTGGACGCACGACCTTCGACCTGGCGCTGTCGTCCGAGGCCCTGAGCGTCTGCCGCTTCCCTCCTGGCGCGGTCGCACCGCCGTGGCTCGAGGGCGAGCCGTTCGCGTCCGCCACCCGCACGCCGCACGAGACCTCGGTCGTGTGCCGCACCGCGGTGGTCCCCCCGGGCGTGCGGGCCGAACCGGGGTGGCGTGCCCTCCGGGTGGCCGGTCCGCTCGACTTCGCGCTCACCGGCATCCTGCTGGCGCTGCTGGCGCCCCTAGCCGCCGCGGGCGAGGCGTAGGGGCGCTATGTTGCCGCATGGCCACGGACGCTGACTTCGCGACCTTCGTGACCGAGCAGGCCAGCGGCGCGGGCGAGGTCCGCGTACGCAAGATGTTCGGTGAGTACGCGCTCTACCTCGGTGACAAGGTGGTGGGGCTGCTGTGCGACGACCAGGCGTTCCTGAAGCCCACCGAGGGGGGCCGAGCGCTGCTCGAGCGGGTCGTGGAGGCGCCGCCGTTCCCCGGCGCCAAGCCGTACTTCCTGCTCGGCGACGAACTCGACGACCGGGAGCTGCTGGCCGCGCTGCTGCAGCGCACCGCCGCCGAGGTGCCCGAACCGAAGCCGAAGAGACCCAAGAGGTCCAAGGCGTGACGATGCCGTCGCTGGCAACCGTGCTCGAGAGGCTGGCGGCCGCCGGGATCGCCGTCCCGCCGGGCCGCGTCGTGCTCGACACCTACGGCGACTCTGCGGAGTTGTCGCGCGAGCTGATTGCGCTGATCCGCGAGGGCCGCAAGCGCGCCGGTGCCAGCCTGCTTTGGGCCTACGAACACGAGGGCGAGCCCCTGCCCGAGGTCGGTGACGTCGGCGTCGTGGTGGACCACGAGGGTGAGCCGGCGGCGGTCACCCGCGTGGTGAGCGTGCAGGTCGCCGCCTTCGACGCGGTCGACGCCGCGTTCGCGGCCCTCGAGGGGGAGGGGGATCGGTCGCTCGAGTACTGGCGCACGGCGCATTGGGACGCCTTCGGGCGCGGGTGCGCCAGCATCGGCCGCGCGCCGGCCGCCGACATGCCGGTGGTGTGTTGCACGTTCGAGCTTCTGGCCGTGGTCCCTGACCCGACGATGGCCGCCGACGAGCGGGACGTTCTAGCCGCAGAGGACGCCTACGTAGCCGCAGAGGTGGACCGCGACGAGGCGGCGCTGCGGCGCCTGGTCGACGACGCGTTCGTGTTCAACGCCAGCTCGGGCACGACGCTGGGCAAGGA
>JAGXHO010000216.1 GCA_024636105.1 Trueperaceae bacterium
GCGTTCGGCCTGGGCGCCGCGGCCACCGCGGTAGGGCTGATGGGTTCGTCGCTCGCGGAGGCGCTGGCGTCCGGATTCGCGCAGACGCACGTGGCGACCACGCACCCCAACGTCACCGGCGCGGTGGCGCTGGCGCTGGGGGCGGCGTCGACGCTGGCGGCGCGGCGCGGGGGTGCCATAGGCGTGTTGGCCGGTGTGGTGGGGGTGGCGGCGGCGCTCGCGGTGGTGGTGCTCACCGGCAGCCGCGGCACCGGCGTCGGCGTGGTGCTGGGCGCGGCGGCGCTCGGGGTGGTGTTGGTGGCGCGGTGGCTGGGACGCCGCCGGCCGCTCGCGGCGAAGGTGCTGGCGCTGGGCGGTCCGCTCGCGCTGCTGGTGGCGTTCCAGGCGGTGGCGTTCTCACCCACGCAGGCGGACGCCTGGTGGCCGAGCACCGTCACGGTGGTGGCGGACGCGTTGGGCGTCGACGACTCGACGCCGCTCGGCCAGCGGGTGCTGCAGCTGCAGAACCCGATGGGCGCGACGGGGGGTCGGCTGATCAACTGGCGCGTCACCCGCGAGCTGATCGCGGTGCGGCCGTTCCTGGGGTTCGGCTTCGACGCGGTGCACACGGTGTACCGGAACGAGGCGCTGTTCCGGACGTCGTCGCCGTTGGCGCATCCGCACCACGGTCCGCTGACGTTGGCGTTGCAGGGTGGGTCGTTGCTGTTGGTGTCGGTGGCGGCGTTGGTGCTGGCGGTGGGGTGGGGCTTGGCGGGCGCGGCCGTGCGGGGGGATGGGGTGGCGGCGGTGGTGTTGGCGTTCGGGGTGGGGGTGGTGGGGGCGGATCTGCTCGATCTGGTGATGGTGCAGGGGCAGGTGGTGGGGGTGTTGGCGGTGGCGGTGCTTGGGGGGTTGGGGTCGGGGCGTGCCGGCGCTGGCACTCTTGCGGAGTAATGGTTGGGCAGCTAGTCGCGGCACATCGCGGTGCGCAGGACTCAGCGCTTTCTGCGGCGCGTGCGTAGGCGATCAACGTCGCCATCCCGGTAGGTGATGCTCGGTGACTTGCGCCGGCCGAGAGTCGGCGTCGGCCAAGTCCGAACTACCCTCGGAGCGATTCGACGGTATTCTCACCGAGATGGCGACCAGCGAGCCGTTCGACGTGATCCCAGTGCCGCTGATGGAGGCCGTGATCGAAGTTCGCTTCCCTGGCGAGGCGGACATCGAGCGGTGTCGTGGAGCGTTTCAGAGCGCGCTGCGGACGCAGTACCCGGATCTGCTCGTGCCGCGCGTAGCCGCCGGCGAGTCCGTCGCCACGAGTCCCTACATGTTTGCGGCCGCGGACCGGTCGCGAGCGGTGCTGTTGAGCGTCAATCTTCTCGGATACGTGGTCCAGGCGTACCCAGGTTGGACCAGGTTTCGAGACGCGTTCCTCGAGCACTGGGAGCGCCTTGCCGGGCTCGTCCCGATCCAGCGGGCCAACCGAGTCGCGTTGCGGTACGTGAATCGATTCGCGGGGCCCCTCGCGAGCGTCGTGCGTCGGTCAGAGCGGCCGACGTTCCTGGTTCCGTTGGCGCCGGAAGTGCACAGGTACGTCGGGTCCACGCGCATGACGACGCAGCGGGGCCACGCGGCGCACGTACAGGTTCGGTACGAGGGCGACCGCGAGGCCGAGGTGGCCGTGGTCCTCGACCTTGATGTCGCGCGGGAAGGGCTCGACGATCTCACGGCGATGTCGGAATCGCTCGAGGCGTTGCACGTGGACGTCGAGGACCTGTTCCTGGCTTCCATCGAACCGCAGTTCGCGAAGTCGCTGGCCGTCGTTCCGGAGCAAAAGAAGTGACGCAGACACTGGATTGGCGCGAGGCGCTTGGCGCCAAGCCGCTGGCACTCCGGTCGGCCGACGAACCGACGATCGATCTGGAGCACGTTCTGCGGTCTTTGGTCACGGGTAGGAAAGAGCGTGGCGCCGTACGCAATTTCCTCGTGCGATCTGCCCGAACTGACGCGCCAGGGTGGACAGCACGCGCGGCGCTCGACACGGACCACCGCAGGTTGATCTCGATGATATTCGAGGAGGCGGTCGGGGGACGGCTCGACGAGGTCGACGTCGCCGCGCGCCTCATCGAGCGCATGTTTGCACTTCGGATGCCGCAAGGCGATGAGCACGAAGGCCGACGGATGCCGGAGCCTGGAGCCGCTGAGCGTGAAGGCCTCGGTGCGGCGATCGATTCGACGATCCTCGACCGCGTGAGCCGACTTGCTCAAGCGTGCTTCCCCGCGGGGTCAACCGTCGAGTGGTCCGACGAAGTCGACGAGCGTGGCGAGGTGTACGGCCTCATGACCGTCCACAGCCCCGCACCCCCGGCCGCGACGCACGAGGCGTACCGCGCGTTCATCGATGCTTGGGTTCGCGCCGAGCCGCCCACCACACGCGCGCGCATCCGGGTGTCGTGCCGTCCCGGCGCCGGCGGCTGATCGGACCGCTTCGTGGAGCCGCAGGTGTACCTCGAGGTGGCCGACGATTTGGCGCGCTTGGGCGGGCCGGGTCACTTTAGGTCTGCGGTTAGCCGCAATACCGTTCACTTTAGGATGACGATGGCTTCGTTGGGTTCTTTGGTGGGTTGCGGCCAGTTGGCGTGCTTGGCGCGCTTGGGTGGGTAGGCCGTCACGGCGCGTTTGAGGACGCGCGGGTTGGCCCTGAGGCGCGGCTGCGCCTGCTCGGCACCGACCTCTTCGATGGCTTCAGCGATCAGCTTGGGCCAGTTCCTGGGGGGAAAAGCTCTCGGGTCGCGAGAGTTTGCGCCGAACGGCGCGCAGACCGCCTGTGAAGGAGAGCCGGTCGGGGTCCACACCCTGGCCGATCGCCGCCTGATGCAGCAACCAGCGGATGGCGTAGTGCACGTTCAGGAAGCCGTAGAGCTCCTGGATGACGCCGTCGGGCTTGCGGCTGCGGAGCACCAGCGGCGCTCGACCCTGGGCGATCTTGACTTCCTTGATGCTGATCTCGATGCCCCAGCGCTTCGCGTACAGCGCCGCGAGGTCCTCAGCCGGTGCCAGCTCCGGATCCAAGAGGGTCGTCACCAAGCGGTACCGTTCGGCCGCCTGCGGCCGGCCGGGATCGTCGAGCGCGTACTCGATCACGCGCACGCGCACGCCCGGCAGGCCCCTGCGGCGATCGTTCGGGCTCTCGTACAGCTGGCTCAGGAACGACCCGTCGACCAGCCGCTCCTCAACGGCGAACACGGCGTTGTGCTTGACGCGCCAGAGCAGCTCCGCGCCGCGCTCGCGCGCGCGCTGCCAGGCATCGAAACCCAGGTACGCCCGATCGCAGATGCACAGCATGCCCGGCTCCAGGCGCGCGAACAACGGCTTCGCGAGCGTCAACTCGGACGCGCCGAACGCCCCCGCCGAGAGACCCACGATCGCGCGCGTACCGACCTCACCGAGCGCCACCCACCGAAGGCGCGGGTAGGCGCTCCGCTCACCACGCGACACGCTCGGCCGACCGAACGCCCCCTCGTTCTCCGGGGTGTCCGGCACCTCCAGCGTGCTTCCGTCGATGCTCATCAAGCGCCACGAGCGGTACCACGCGCCCTGCGTCCCCGACTCCGCCAGCGGCCGAGCCACCTCCTCGAACAGGCGCCGCAGCGGCTCCGAACCGACCCGCTCACGCGCCTTCGAGAACGCCGACTTCTGCGGCACGTTCACCACCAAAGACGGATCCAACGCCCGCAAGCCCTCCGTCAACAACTGGAACAGCTCCCGGTACCCCTCTGACGCGTACAACGCCATCGCCAGCACGTAGTACACCACCAACTTCGACGGCAACAACCGCGAACGCTGCTCCACCCGGCCCGTCTCCAACAGCACCTGATCCACCAACCCCGGCGGGAAGAAGGCTGCCAGGAACCCGAACCCCAACAAGTCAGGAACCGCGAACTCGCGCTCCACCTTCCTCGGGCGACCCGGCTTCGGCACACCCCAGCCTACGCCCCACGAGCAAACCCGTCAACACTAAGTGAACGGTATTGCGGTTAGCCGTGCCTACTACGCCGTCTACCACGCTGCAGCGGTGGCATCTAGGCGACTCGGCGCCTCGTCGTCGCATAGCCACGAGGAGATCGGCAATCGGTTCCAGACGAGCGATGATCCGGAAATCAGTTCGATTGGGCAGAGGTTTCTGGACCTCAAATCGGCGCGCCACCGCGCGGACAACAAGCTCCGGCAGCCAGTCGACGTTGAGGACGCCGCGTTCGTCGCGCTGCAGCTGCGAGAGGCCCGCGAGCTCTTCGGCGTGTTCCAGGACTTGCCAACGGGTGGGCGGCGCGATGCGGCCCAGCGGGCGGTCCGTTCCTACGACGCTCGCTCGCGAGGCCGATGATCTGGTTGAGGGTGCGGTGCAATCGAATGTGGTCGGCGAATCACGCGTTCACGCAGCTTGAGCGGCGCCCGCTTCGGAGAGGTGTTCGCTTCAACTCGCGTACGGGTGGTTTGTCGATTACCCCAAGAGTCCTTGATTCGCGGGGCGCTCGTCCTCAGAACGACTTGCGATGATGCCATGTGGACAGGGTGAGCCGCTTCAAGGATCCCGTTGGTGTTGGCCTGGCCGAGTATTCAGCCGCTGTTGCGCGTGAGTTGACGGTTGAAGCAGCGTCGCGTCTGGCCAAGTCGCCCGATTGGTACACGAGGTACCTGGTCGCGGCGAACTTGCACACGCCGACGACGGTCGTTGACGAGTTGGCGTTCGACGAGTGCCCGACGGTTGCTCGATGTGCCATGCAGAGCATTCGAGCCTCTGCTCAAGTTGCGCACATGGCGGGTCTCATGCGGCCGTTTCCAGATTGGCCGCGACCGCCAACATGGGTTGATGAGGTGATCGCGGAGGTCCACGAGGCGCTCGCGGATCGAGGTGTCGTAGCGGCGCGGGTGCTGATTGGTGCACTGGTCAAGCGCTTCGGTGGGCACCCAGAGATCGCGTTCTTCGCCGCGGGGTTCCCGTACACAGGTGCGGCCACGCTCGGAATGCTCGCGTCGCACGCCGCGCCAGCAGTCCGTGGGGCCACAGCCTCGAACCCGGCCACGCCGGTCAAATCCCTCAGGCGATTGCTTGACGACCCGGTTCCGGGAGTCGAGGCGGCGGCCGTGCGGAACCCCATTACTCCCGAGCGGGCATTGCTGTCGTTAGCAGGTCGTGCGCTCGATCGACATGTCCAGCGGACTCTGGCGCTGCGTCTTGCGATGGTGGCGCCAATCATCTCGGGGGCCTTGGAGCGCGCGGATGCGGCTGATCTCGTCTTGGATGAGGTTCCAGGTTCCAACGGTACGGCTCCTATGGTCCTGAAAGTGGAGACGCTTGACCTTCAGTCCATCACCGCGGTGCCGCGCAGCTTTCTGGACGGACGTTCGCGCACAGAGGCGTTCGCCATGCACGCCGTCGCTGTCTACGAGAGCCGCATGGGTCGCACCCCGACGCCCATGCCGAAGAACAACGAGGGGTACGACCTTCGTAGCGTGGACGCGGCAGGACACACACGCCTCATCGAGGTGAAGGGCGTAGGCGCGGCAGCTCGTTCGATCCGCGTGACGCGACCACAGCTCGATCAAGCGAAGGTGGCGGGCAGTGGCTTCACACTTGCGGTCGTGCTGACGGATGGCCACAGGCCGCGGGAGCTCTTGATCCTCGAAGATCCTTTCCCGGGCGTGTGGCCAGGAGACGTCGCGGCCGTCGTTCTCGACATCAGTAAGCTCCGTGAGCGTGCCGCTCGTATCCCGATCACGGGGGGTGCTGACCCGACCGTGGTCTCGACGAGCCTCTTCGGGTAGGCCGTGACCAGAAGCTACGGCGCCTCCCATCGGACGCAGCAAGACCGGGGACTCGCTTTGGTCGTCGATCGACGACGCTTTCGCCATCCACAATGTCCCGGCGGTTCATGCGTGATGTCGTTGCGTTGTGTCCGCTTGTCGGGCGATCCGCTCCCGCCGTTGGTGGTGTCTCGGGCGGTGGCGGCGTTGTGCGCCTTGGCGCGAGGCGGTCCCGCGATGCTTCCCGGCGGGCCTGACCTCGCCTGGAACCATCGTGGGACCGAACTCCCCTCGCAGGTCGCCGACGTCGACGGCCCCCAGGGTATCGATGCGCGCGATGCGCCTCCAGCGCGCCCTTAGCGCACGGGTTTCCAGACGCGCTCGAACACGCGCAGCCAGTTCTCGCCCAGCACCTTGGCGACGTCGGTCTCCGAGTACCCCCGACCCTGGAGGCCGGCGGCGACGCCGACGATCTCCGGGTAGCTCGAGAAGCCCTCGACGAAGCGCTCGCGGTTGTGCGAGTTGGGCGACATGAACGCGTTGTAGTCGGCCATGACCGGCGCGAGGCTGATGGGCTGACCCCACGGGTCGTGCGGATGGGACGGGTACGAGCCGAGGCTGAAATCGGTGCCGATGCCGACGTGATCGATCGATCCCGTCAGTTGGGCGATGGTGTCGACGGCGTCGAGCAGAGCCTCGAGCGTGGGGCGCGTGCGTTGCCCCTCCCTCAGGCACAGCGGTCCCCACGGCACCACCCCGATGACGCCGCCGCTCGCGGCGGCGGCGCGGATCTGCGCGTCGCTCAGGTTCCGAGGGTTGGGGAACAGGCTGGCCGGGTTGGCGTGGCTGAACACCACCGGGTCGTCGCTCGCGTCGATCATCTCCAGGCTCGACCGCTCGCCCACGTGCGTGCCGTCGAGCACCATGCCGACGCGGTTCGCCTCGCGGACGACGAGTTTGCCGAACGCCGTGAGGCCGCGATCCGTGCGGTCGAGGCAGCCGTCGCAAATAAGGTTCGAGGAGTTGTAGGCCGGCAGCATCATGCGCAGCCCCAGCCGGTAGAAGGCCTCGAGACGGTGGAGGTGCCGACCGAGGAAGTCGCCGTCCTGGCTGGCGAGGAGGAGACCGGCCTTGCCCTCGCGATGCGCCGCACGAATGTCGTCGACGCTCTGAACGACGACGACGTTGTCGTGCTTGCGCGCCATCAGGTGCCAGTGCATTAGCCCCTCGAGCGCGTCCTCTCCGGACAGGTTCGGCATGAACGCCGTGACGCCGTAGATCGTGCAGCCGTGCCGGTGCGCGACGGGCCAGTCGGCGTCCGGCCAGGCCTGCATGCAGGTGTCGATGAACAGGTGCTTGGGGGCCTCGTCGAGGACCGGATGGAAGCCTCGGTTCTGCTCACGCGGCGTGCTCACGAGGGCCAGACCTGGTCGTAGATCCGCAGGAAGTTGCCACCCAGGATCTTCGCCACGTCGTCGTCGTGGTAGCCGCGGGTGCGAAGGCGCTCCGCCAGGTCGACGACGTGCGGGTAGGCGTTGAAGTCGGCGAGCGCGCGCTTTGGGGAGCGCACGTCGGCCGTGATCAGGCGGTCGTAGCGGCCCGTCACCGAAGCGAACGTGACGGCGTCGCCCCAGGGGTCGTGCGCGTGGTCCGGGTAGGTGCCGAGGCTCATGTCGGTGCCGATGCCCACGTGGTCGGCGCTGCCCGTGACCTGCGCGATGTGATCGATCTGGTCGATGAAGTCGTCGAGCGTGGGCCACGTGGTCTGGTCGGCGCGCATCACGAGCGGACCCCACGGCGCAAGGCCGATGACGCCGCCCTTGGCCGCGCAGGCTGCGATCTGCTCGTCGTCGATGTTCCTGGGGTTGTCGACGAGCGCCTTGGGGTTCGAGTGCGTGAAGACCATCGGTTGCGTGCTCCGCTCGATCATCTCGAGCGTGGAGCGGCGGCCCACGTGGGTGCCGTCGAGCAGGATCCCGACGCGGTTGCACTCGTCGACGACGAGCTCGCCGAACTTGGTGAGGCCGGCGTCGGTGCGATCCAAACAGCCGTCGCAGATGAGGTTGGTGGTGTTATACGACGGGAGCATCACGCGCACGCCCAGGCGCGCGAACGCTTCGATGCGGTGGAGCTTGTTGCCGATCCACTCGCCGCCTTGCGCCGAGATGATCAGCGCGGCGCGGCCGTCGCGCTTCGCGCTTCGGATGTCGTCCGCGGTGAACGCGACGAGGAGGTTCGGATGCTTGCGCGCGACGAGGTGCCAGAACATGAGGCCTTCGAGCGCGTCGGCGACGCCGTCGTGCGGCCGGAAGGCGGTGACGCCGTACGCCGTGACGCCGTGCCGGTGCGCCACCGGGAAGTCGGCATCGGGCCAGATCTGCATGCACGAGTCGATGAAGACATACGGGTGATCGGCCTCCAACAGGGGATGGAAGCCTTTGTCGGGTCGCAAGGTCACGAGGGTCCTTTCGGTGGGCGGGGCGCCTCAGTTGGTGCGTGGATCGAGGACGTCGCGCAAGCCGTCGCCGAGGAAGTTGAACGCGAGGACGGTCAGAACGATCGCCAATCCCGGTAGGGCGCTGACCCACCACGCGTCGATGAGGTAGGAGCGTCCGTCGGCGATGATGCTGCCCCAGGACGGGGCTGGCGGTGGAACGCCGAGGCCGAGGAACGAGAGAGCAGACTCGAGCAGAAGGATGCGCGATAGCTCGAAGGTCGTGAAGACGAGAATCGGCGCGAGTGCGTTGGGCGCCACGTGGCGGACGATGATCCGACCCGTGCGTGCACCGAGGGCGCGCGCGCCCTCCACGAACTCGAGCTCGCGGAGCGACAGGGCGGAGCCGCGTACCAGGCGCGCGTACCGTGGCCAAGC
>JAGXHO010000217.1 GCA_024636105.1 Trueperaceae bacterium
CTCGCCCTCTACAAGCGGGCGGCGAACCTCGCCGAGAAGGCCGAGCCGGGCGCGACCCTGCCCGCCCTCGAGGTGTTCGGCGAGCCCGCCGAGCGCGCCCTGGCCGAAGCGCTGCCGGCGGCGCGGCGCTCCGTCGAGGGGTTGTTGGCGCACGTGCGCGAGCATCTGACGCCGTGGGACCTCGGCCGCGGCCCGACGACGCCGCTCGACGACGTGTCGGGGCCGGCGACCGAACTGCTGCGGCTCAAGGCGCCGCTCGACGCCTTCCTCGACGGCGTGATGGTCATGGTCGAGGACGACGCCGTGCGGCGGGCGCGGTTGGCGCTTCTCTCCGAGGTCGCCGCCGTCTTGCGGGAGCTGGGCGCGCTCGAGCACCTCGGCGCCTGACCGGCCGCCGGCCGAGCGCACGCACCAAGGACGCGCCCCCGGGGGACTCCCGGGGGCGCGTTCGTTTGGTGCCGAAGATGGGACTTGAACCCACACGACCTTGCGGTCACACGACCCTGAATCGTGCGCGTCTACCAATTCCGCCACTTCGGCGCGGCGATCGTTCGTACCCAGAGCCGTTCAGGCGACGGCGCGTCGGTGAGTGTACCTGGGTGGCCGCGGGCGTGGCAAGAGGTCGCGCGGCTCCAGGCTCGCGCCCGCCGCCGCCCCGATCGGCCACGCGCTCACACCAGGAAGCGCCCGTCGCGCTGCAGCGCCTCGCCGTCGATCAGCAGCTCACCACCGGCGCGCAGGTCGGTGATCAGGTCCCAATGGATCGCGCTGTCGTTGGTGCCGCCGGTCTCGGCGTAGGAGCGGCCGAGCGCCAGGTGCACGGTGCCACCGATCTTTTCGTCGTAGAGGGTGTTCAAGATCGGCTTGCGGATGCGGAAGTTGGTGCCGATGCCGAGCTCGCCCAAGAAGCGCGCGCCTGGGTCGGTCTCGAGCTGCGCTTGCAGCAGGTCGTCGCCCTCCTCGGCGCTCGCATCGACCACCTTCCCGGCTTCGAAGCGCAAGCGCACGCCGCGCACCACGCTCCCCGACACCGAGCTCGGCAAGTCGAAGAAGACCGTCCCTTCGGCGCTGTCCTCGTGCGGTCCGGTGAAGACCTCGCCGGAGGGCATGTTCTTGCGTCCGTCCGAGTTCACCCACGTGCGCCCGGCGACCGACAGGCGCAGGTCGGTGCCCGGTCCCTTGATCCGCACCTCGCGCGCCGGCGCCAACCGCTCGATGAGCGTGGCCTGGAAGGCGCGCAGCTCCGCCCACTTGGCGACCGGATCGGGGTCGTTCAGGAACATCGCGTCGAACACGAAGTCCTCGAAGGCGCTCAGGCTCATGCCGGCGTCCTGGGCGGCGGCGTCGGTGGGGTAGAGGGTGCCGACCCACTTGGTGCGCTCGAGTCGGAGCGCTCCGACCGGCCCCTGCTGCCGCGTCAGGCGCGCTACCCGGCTCTTGTCCGCGGCCTGGAGCGCGCGCGAGTTCGTCGGGGCGGCGATCCGGATCCAGGCGTCGACGCGCCGAACCTCCTCGAGGTCGAGCACCGGCTCGGCGTCGAAGTAGGCGTCGGGGGCGAGCTCCAGCACGTCCTCCTGGAACTCGGGGTATGCGATGCGCACCTCGGGGCGGCCCCCGGCGCGAAGGACCGCGCGCGTCAGCGCACGCGCCATCGGGATCGCCGAGGTCGGGACGTGGATCGCCACGAGTTCGCCGGGTTGAACGCGGGTGCAGTAGCCGACGAGCAGTTCGGCGTACTTCTCGTGCAGCGGGTGCAGCATGGCGGACGCTACCACGCGTTCCTCACGCGTTCGTGGTGGACTGGGGGCATGAACGCCCCCTCCCACGAGGATCCCGCGGCCACCGACGCGACCGCCCCGGAGCGCCTGCAGCGCTTCCTGGCGCGCGCCGGGATCGCGAGCCGCCGGAAGTCCGAGGAGCTGATCACGGCGGGGCGCGTCACCGTCGACGGGGTCGTCGCGGTCCTCGGCCAGAAGGTGGCGCCGGGGCAGCGCGTGGCGCTCGACGGGACGACGGTCGCGGCGCGCACGGAGCACCGCACCTTCGCGCTGCACAAGCCCGCCGGCGTCGTCACGACGGCCGCCGACGAGCGCGGTCGGCGCACGGTGCTCGATCTGCTGCCATCGGTGCCGGGGCTGCACCCGGTGGGACGGCTCGACCTCGACTCCGAGGGCCTGCTACTGTTGACGACCGACGGGGCCCTCACCGATCGCCTCACCCACCCGCGCTTCGGGCACGCGAAGACCTACCGCGTCTGGTGCGAGGGCGGAGCGCTGGCGCGCGCCGACTGCCGCACGCTCGAGGAGGGCGTCGAACTCGACGACGGCCCCGCGCGCGCGCTCCGCGCCCGGCCGGCGCCCGGCGGCGCGGTCGTCGACCTCGGGGACGGTCGCAAGCGGCAGGTGCGGCGCATGTTCGACGCCATCGGCCGTTCGGTCCAGCGCCTGGTGCGCACCCACGTCGGCGGCTTCCCACTCGGCGAACTTCCGCTCGGCGGGTACCGCGAGCTCGGTCCCGAAGACCTTCGCCGCCTCGGGTATACTCCCCCGAACGACGACGCGCATCCGACCAGGACGGCGTCGGCGCCCCGCACCCGACCGCCCGGCGGCCGGCCGTCGCGGCGGCGCGGCGAGGAACCATGAACGAGGCTCCGCCCACCATCTTCGCGCCCGGCCCGGGCCCCATCCAACTCGACGCCGAGGCGATCGACGCGCGCGTCCGTACGCTCGGCGCGGCGATCGCGCGCGACCACGCCGACGGGGCGCCGCTCCACCTCATCTGCGTGCTCAACGGAGCGTTCCTGTTCATGGCCGACCTGGTCCGAGCGATCGATCGGCCGCTCACGGTCGACTTCATCTCGGTGTCCAGCTACGGTTCGCGCACCGAGTCGTCGGGTGAGGTCCGGCTCGTCAAGGACCTCGACCAGTCGCTCAAGGGCAAGCACGTGGTCCTGGTCGAGGACATCGTCGACACGGGCCTCACCATGCGCTACCTGCTCGGCTACCTGGAGGGGCGTGGACCGCTGTCGGTCAAGGTCGCGGCGCTGCTCTCGAAGCCGGCTCGGCGGGTCGTCGAGGTGCCCGTCGACTACCTCGGGTTCGAGATCGAGGACGCCTTCGTGTACGGCTACGGGCTGGACGTCGACCACCGGTACCGCAACCTGCCGTTCGTGACGAGCATGGTCGGAGGCGACGAGGGATGAGGCGGGGGCGGGTCGCCTGGGGGGCCGCGGCCGTCGTGTTCGCCGCCGCGCTGGGCCTGGGCGTCGGCTGGGCCTTCCGCGACGCCGAGCCGCCCCAGCTCTGGCTCGAGGTCCCCGAGGGGCCGCACGCGGCCGGAGTCCCGATCGAGGTCTTCGTCTCCGCCGACGTCCCCGTCCGCTTCACGCTCCGGTACGGCGACGTGGTGATCGACGAGGTCGCGGCGGAGCTCCGCGCGTCGCTGCTCGCGATCGCCGGGCGACAGGTGCTGCAGGTCGACGCCGAGGCCGCGTCCGGCTTGACCGCGACCGTCTTTCGCGAGGTGGTCGCGCTGCGGCCACCCGCGGTGGCGTTCGAGGCCCCCGGCGTGCTCGAGGTCGGCGACGCGTTCGCCGTGCGAGTCGCCGCGATCAATTCCGACCCGTGGGCTGCGGCCCTGGTGTCGGCCACGCTCACCCTCGACGGGGTACGACTGCGCCTCCATACGGCCACCGACGGGCGTTGGGCGCTCGCCTCGGTACCGCTCGAAGCGCCTCCTGGTCCGCGCCTCCTGGAGCTGCGGTTGGTCGACGCCCTGGGCGGGGTCCAGGTCGTGGAGCGCGCGCTGGACGTGCGCGCCAACCCGCAGCCGGTCGAACTGCTCCAGTTGAGCCCGAGCGTCCTGGCGGTCGTCACGCCCGAGGGGCGCGAGCTCGAGGCCGCCGCCCTCAGCGCGGCGTTCGCCACGGTGCCGGCCCAGCCGCGGTGGTCCGATCCCTTCGTGCTGCCGCTCGAAGGGCGCGATACCTCCGGCTTCGGTGCGCCGCGGCGGTACGGCGTCGGCGGCAACGTGAGCTACCACCAGGGAGCCGACCTCGCCGCCCCGACGGGCACGCCCATCCTCGCGACCAACCACGGCGTGGTGCGCGTCGCCGGCTTCTACCCGATCAAGGGGGGCCTGGTGGTGCTCGACCACGGTCAGGGGGTCACGAGCCTCTACTTCCACCAGTCGGCGATCGACGTGGCCGTGGGCGACGTCGTCGTGCGCGGCGACGTGATCGGGCGCGTCGGCTCGACGGGCCTCTCGACCGGACCCCACCTGCACTGGGAGATGCGCGTCGACGGCGTCCCCAGCGATCCCATGCGCTGGGTGGGCGAGCGCTACCCGCTGGCGGCCCGCCCATGACCCGCCGCTGGACCGTCGCGGTGCTCCTGGCGGCGCTGCTCCTGGTGGCCGGCTGGGGCGCCGCGCAGGCGACCTTGCCGCCGACGGCGCTCGTCTACGGCGCGACCGCGGCACCACCTGCGGAGCGCTGGGCCGACGACCCCGGCGCCGGCGTGTACTACGAGGTGTTCGTACGGAGCTTCCAGGACTCCGACGGCGATGGCATCGGCGACTTCCGCGGGCTCACCGCGCGGCTGCCGTACCTCGCCGACCTCGGGATCACCGGCCTGTGGCTGATGCCGATCCACCCGAGCCCCAGCTACCACGGGTACGACGTCGTCGACTACCGCGCCGTCCACCCCGACTACGGGACCCTCGCCGACTTCCGCGCGTTCGTGGCCGCCGCTCACGGCCACGGCATGCGCGTCGTGCTCGACCTGGTCGCGAACCATACGAGCGACCGGCACCCGTGGTTCCAGGCGGCGCTCGCAGGCGACCCGGCGTACCGCGACTGGTACCGCTTCGAGGCCGAGCCGCCCGCGACCCAGGGGACGCTCGGCGGCAACGCCTGGCACGACGCGGGCGACGGCACGCGCTACCTGGGGCTGTTCGTACGCGAGATGCACGACCTCGACCACCGGAACCCCGACGTGGTGGACGCGCTGCTCGACGTCGCCGCCTTCTGGCTCGACCTGGGCGTCGACGGCTTCCGGGTCGATGCGATCCAACACGTGGTCGAGGGGGCCGACGGCACCATCGCCAACGCACCCGAGAACTTCGCGTGGGTGCGGGACTTCGGCGCCCGGCTGCGCGCGCGCCGCCCCGGAGCGTTCCTCGTCGGCGAGACGTGGACGGCCACCCCGACGATCGCTGCGTACCATCGCGACGCGCAGCTCGACATGAGCTTCGACTACCCGCTGTGGCGCGCCCTGGGCGGCGCGCTCCAGGCCCGGAGCGCCATCGACCTGCGCGCCCAATTGCAGCTCAACGCCGACGCCTACCCGGACGGGGCGCGCCGCGGCACCTTCGTGAGCAACCACGACCAGCTGCGCCCCGCCAGCGTCCTGTCGCCGCTGCGGCCGAACCCGACGCGGACGGCGCTGCTCGGTCGGCTGCTCCTGGCGCTGCCCGGCACGCCCTTCCTGTACTACGGCGAGGAGCTGGGCATGCCCAACGGTCCCGGCGACGACGATCGCCAGAAGCGCACCCCGATGCGCTGGACCGCCACCCCTGACGGCGGCTTCTCGTCCGCTGCGCCGTGGATCGCCGCGTCGACGGACGACCCGGCGGTGAGCGTCCAGGCGCAACGCGCCGACCGCGACTCGGTGCTCGCCGCGTACCGCGAGGCGATCGCGCTGCGCGCGGCCTGGCCGGTGCTCGCGTCCGGCGACGCCCAGGTGGTGGCCGGCTTGCCGAGCGCCGTGCTGGCGGTCTGGCGCACGCTGCCGGGCGCGGAGCCGGTGCTCGTGCTGGCCAACCTCGGGGCGCGCGACCTCGAGGTGGCCCTCGCCGACGTGCCGCTCGGCGGGGTCGCGCCGTCAGAGCTGCGGGCGCTGGGCGACGGCGCCGAGGGTGCGGCCAGTGGTGCGATCGACGTGCCGGCGGGGACGCTGCGCCTGCTCACGCCCGGTCGCTGACCGGCGATCGCGCCGTAGGCAGGCGTCCGGCCGCGCGCCGTGGGCGCGGTAGACTCCCGGCCATGACGCTTTCCGACGCCCCGCCCATCGGCGCCGTGCCCCCCCGCGGCCCGCGGCCCCGCGTGTTCTCGGGCATGCAGCCCACCAGCGACCTCCACCTCGGCAACTACCTCGGTGCGCTGCGCCACTGGGTGGCGGGCCAGGACGAGCGCGAGAACGTCTTCTGCGTGGTCGACCTGCACGCGCTCACCATCCCCGAGGCGATCGACCCGGTGCAGTTGCGCGACCGCAGCCGTTCGGTCGCCGCGATGTACCTCGCTGCCGGGGTCGACCCCGACGCCGCGACGCTCTTCGTCCAGTCGCACGTCCCGGAGCACACGGAGTGCGCCTGGCTCCTGAACTGCGTCACCCCGCTCGGTTGGCTCCAGCGCATGACCCAGTTCAAAGCCAAGACCGACGGGCGCGAGTCGATCGGCACCGGTCTGCTCGACTACCCGGTGCTGCAGGCGGCCGACATCTTGCTCTACGACACCGACGAGGTGCCCGTGGGCGAGGACCAGGTGCAGCACATCGAGCTGACGCGCGACATCGCGGTACGCTTCCACCACCTGTTCGGCGAGGTGTTCGTGCTCCCCAAAGCGGTCGTGCCCAAGAGCGGCGCACGCGTCATGGGCCTCGACGAGCCGACCGTGAAGATGAGCAAGTCGATCGCCGACGAGCGCCCGGGGCACGCGGTGCGCTTGCTCGACCCTCCGAACGCGATCCGCAAGGCGATCATGAGCGCCGTCACCGACTCGGAGCGCGAGACCCGCTTCGAGCACGCCTCGCCCGGCGTGCGCAACCTGCTCGCCATCTGGCAGGTGCTCGACGGGCGGCCCATGTCGGAGCTCGAGAACGAGGTCGATGGCAAGGGCTACGGGGCGCTCAAGAAGGCGGTCGTCGAGGTCGTCGTCGACGCGCTCGCCCCCATCCAGGCGCGCTACGCGGAGCTTCAGGCCGACCCGGCCGAGCTCGACGCGCTGTTGGCGCGCGGCGCCGAACGTGCCCGCGGCACCGCCGCCGCCACCCTCGCGCGCGTAAAGGCGGCGGTCGGGGTCGGCGCCTGAGCCATCCCGTCCTGCTGCTCTTCCTCGACGGCGTCGGCCTCGGCGCCGACGACCCCGACGTCAACCCGTTCGTCCGCGCCCCGACCCCGGCCCTGACGGCGCTCGCCGGCGCGCGCTGGACGGACGCCTGGGCGGACGGGGTCGTCGCCGGGTCAGCGCGCGCGGCGGGCGCGCTCGACGCGTCCTTCGACCACGCCCACCTGCCGCAATCGGCGACCGGCCAGACCGCGCTGCTCACCGGCCGCGACGCCGTCGCCGCCATGGGGCGGCCGTACGGACCGTGGCCGGGGCCGACGCTGGCGGCGCTGCTCGAAGCCGACGGTCTCTTCCACGACGCCGCGCGCGTCGGCGGCGGCGTGCTCGCGAACGCCTACCCGCAGGGCTACCTGGAAGCGCTGGCCGCACCGGCGGGCGTGC
>JAGXHO010000218.1 GCA_024636105.1 Trueperaceae bacterium
CCTACTTCCTGCGCTCCTGACGGCGCGCCCGGCGCGGGTCAGATCTCGTGCGCCGACGAGTCGTCGAGCGCCGCCACGCCCGCCGAGCGCGGCGCGGCGCCGGCCGGTGCATGCCGCACCCGAACGACGACGTCGAGCGTCCCGGCGCCGCCGCCGCGCCGCAACCCGCGCACCGGCGGCACGTCGTCGTAGTCGCGACCGACGCCCATCTTCACGTGCGCTTCGCCCACCGGGATGCCGTTCGTGGGGTCGTAGCCCACCCAACCGTTGCCAGGCAGGAACACCTCGACCCAGGCGTGCGAACCCTCGCTGCCGAGGAGCGTCTCGCGCGAGTACGGGTGCGGATGGACGTACCCCGACACGTAGCGCGCCGGGATCCCCGCCATGCGGCACAGCGCCAGCATCGCGTGCGCGTAGTCCTGGCAGACGCCGGCCCCGGCAGCGACGAAGTCGGGCAGCGACGTGTCGACCTGGGTGGCGTTGGGTGCGTACCGGAAGCGGTCGCGAAGGTAGCGGTTGAGGTCGAACACGTACTGCACCAACCCGGCGCCGGGATCGAGCGGGGTGGTGCCGAGCAGCCGCGACCAGTCGCGGTCGAGCGGCACCCGCACGGTGGGCGCGAGGAACTCGAAGAGGCGGTGGCGCAGCCCCGGCAGCACGTTCGCGGGCACCTCGACGGCGTCGGGCACCGGGTACGTCTCCACCGTCGAGGTCGCCGAGATCGTGAGGCCCACGTGCGGCTGCGGGATGTGGAACTGATGGATCAGGTTGCCGGTCATGTCGCGGTTGCTGCGCAGCTCGACCACCGGATCGACCTTGAGGGCGAACGCGTGCAGCGTCTGCCGGTAGTCGTCGTTGGGGCGCAAGCAGAGCTGGTTGAAGGAATCCCATGCGGGTTCCTCGTAGCCGTACCGGGTCACGTGCGAGATGCGAAGGAGCACTGGGACCAAGGTACCCCGCGACGGAGGCTACGGACGGTCGCATGAGCCTGGGCGTACCGTCGCGCATGGACTCGACGCACCCCCTCCCCACCGGCGGCCTCGCCGTCGTCTTCGGCGCCTCCGGCGCCATCGGTGGCGCGCTCGTCGACCGCTTGCGCGCCGACCCCCGCTTCGCCGACGTGCTCGCCTTCGCCCGCAGCGGCGACCCGGCGGTCGACGTCACCGATGAAGCGAGCGTCGCCGCCGCCGCGGCGGCGATCCAGGCGACGGGCCTCGAACCGCGGCTGGTGATCGTCGCCACCGGCTTCCTGCACGGCGACGGCCAGCAGCCCGAGAAGACCTGGCGGCACCTGGACGGCGCCGCGCTCGCGCGCTCCTTCGCGGTCAACGCGATCGGCCCGGCGCTGGTGATGAAGCACGTGCTGCCGCAACTGCCGCGCGACGGGCGCAGCGCCTTCGCCGTGCTCTCTGCGCGGGCGGCGAGCATCGGCGAGAACCGGATCGGCGGCTGGTACGGCTACCGCGCCTCCAAGGCGGCCTTGAACCAGCTGGTGCGCAGCGCGGCCGCCGAGCTCGGCCGCCGCAACAAGGAGTCCGTCTGCGTGGCGCTGCACCCCGGCCACGTCGAGAGCGCGCTCTCGGCGCCCTTCGGGGCGGGCGGCAACCGCTCCTACACGCCGGACGAGGCGGCGGCGAACCTGTTGGCCGTGCTCGAGGGGCTCGCGCCCACGGACACGGGCGGGTTCTTCGACGAGAGCGGGGCGGCGATCGGTTGGTAGGAGCGCGTCCACAGGGATCGGCAGCGTCCTAGGACCAGCGCCTTCGACGGCGCGACCCAGGTACCCTCTTGACAACGGGCGGTAGTATTTCTACTATCACTCGTAGGAGGAACCCATCCATGGCGCCCCGCGGACCCACCGACGAGCCCCCGATCTACAACCGCATCGCGGTGCTGCGCACCGAGCGCGGCCTCTCGCGCCGCGACCTGGCCGAGAGGCTCGACGTCCACTACCAGACCGTCGGCTACCTCGAGCGCGGCGACTACCACCCGTCGCTCGGGTTGGCCATCCGTCTGTGCCGGCTGTTCGATCTACCCGTCGAGGCCGTCTTCTCCGACCGCCCCTTCGCGCCCATGAGCGCCCGCCTCTACCCCGCGCCCCCGAGCGCCCAGGAGGACCGATGACCCGCACCCAGCCCCCCGTCCGCCCGCCAGTCCGACCGCGCGGCTCCCTCGCCCGCGTGTTCGCCGACCCGCGCTTCGACCCGCTGCAGCGCGGCGCCGCCCGCCGGCGCGCCAGCGCCGTGCAACTCGCGGCGACCGCACTCCTGCTCGCCGGCCTCGGGACCGTGATCGCGTGGCCCGACGCGCCGCTCTGGCTCTACCCAGCGGTCGCCATCGCCCTCTTCGTGCCGTTCATGGTCGCGACCGGCCGCCTCAACGCGAGCATTGGCGGCGTCACCGAGTTGCGCACCGGCGAGCTCGACGAGGCGCAGCGCCAGGTGCGCGACCGCGCCTACCGACGGGCGTACCCGGCGTCGGGCGGCGCGACGGTGGCGTTCCTGGTCGCGACCTTCGGCTTCGTCGCCGGATGGGTGCCGGGCGGCGCGCTGGCCGCGCTGGGTGCGGTCGTCTTCTTCGTCTGGATCGCGGCGCCGGTGCACGTGCTCGCGTGGACGATGCCGGACGTGGGCGACGAGGATTGAGGCTGGACGATCGTTTCCGGCGTCGACCACGGCCAGGCCGCCCACAGGTGGACGGCCTGGCCTGCCGACCCGCTTCTTCTGGCAGGTGCGCCATGCGCCGCGCACCGAGGGCTTCCTCGAGACGCTGTGGGGGTCTCGCGCGCGCGGCTAGGAACGGCTGCTGAGGCCGACGCAGTGGCTGCAGGTGCCGCGGTTCGCGGAGCGGTTGCCGCTCGCGAGGCTGATGGGGTACCGCGCGAAGCGGTAGGGGCGCCGCTCGGAGCACGCACATCCGGGGCGCAACCGGCCGCGCGAATGACAATTGGCGCTGTGGTTGACAAGGTCCTATGTTAGTCGTATCCTGTCGTCATCCACTCGGCCGCTCCCAGGCGCGCCGACCCACCCCACACGCAACCCGAGCACCACCCCACGGTCGCGGCCCTGCCGACGCCCCATGGGGACCCCCATGCCCGAAGGAGCCCCCATGAACGACGACACGCGCGACGCCGCCCCCCTCCCCACCCCCACCGTCGAGCTCCTCCTCGAGCGCGGGGCCGCCCCCGCCGAAGGGGGCCGCATCCCGGCCCTCGTTCGCATGGCGGTCGACTTCCCCGCCGCGGAGCGCGACCGCAAGCCGCTTGCGCTCTCCCTGGTGATCGACCGCTCCGGCTCGATGCAGGGCGCACCGCTGGAGCACGCGCGCCGCTCCGCCGAGGCCGCGGTGATGGCTCTGCGCGACGGCGACTTCGTCGCGGTCGTGGCGTTCGATGGCGCCGTCGTGGTGCCGGTCGCCGCCACCGTCGTGGACGGCGACCGCACGCCCATCGTCGAGGCCATCCGGAGCGTCCGGGTGGGCGGCATGACAGCGCTGCACGCCGGCTGGGTCGAGGGCGTCGGCCAGGCGCTCGCGCCGGCCGGCGTCGACGGGCTGCGCCGCGTGGTGGTGCTGTCCGACGGCCACGCGAACGTCGGTCTCCACATCCCCGAGGCGATCGCCATCGACGTCCACGCGGCGGCTGGCGACGGCGTCACCACCAGCACGATCGGCCTCGGCCGCGGCATCGACGAGCACCTCCTGGCAGCGATCGCCGAAGCCGGTGGCGGCTCCTTCACCTTCGTCGAGACGCCGGAGCAGCTCGAGGGGCTCTTCGAGACGGAGCTCGCCGGGCTGTCGGCCCTCCGCGGTCGCGCGGTTCGCCTGACCTTCCACGGCTCGGGCGCCCGCTTCGTCGCCGCTGGCGCCGGCGCGCGGGCGCAGGACGGCGTGCTCCACCTTCCCGACCTGATCGCCGGCTTCCCCCGCGAGGTCCTGGTCGCCGTCGAGGTCGACGCCGATCTCGACGCGCTGCCGCCGCTGCGGCTGGCCTGGGACGACGCGCTCGCCAGCGCCCCCGCGCACCTGAGCGTGCCGTCGACCGCACCGATGGTCGCGGCAGCCGAGATCGAGGCGCGACCGGTCGACCCGGCCGTGGCGGCGGCGCAGCGCGCCGCCGACCTCGCCAAGCGGATCGCCGAGATCGAGACGGTCGTGCGGCGCGGCGATCTCGCTGCCGCCGTGGCCTCCATCGTCGGCGTCCACCTCGAGGTCGACGCCTGGCCCGCGAGCCCCGACCGCGACGCCCAACTGGACGACCTGAACCAGCTCCTGAGCACCGTGCGCACCCGAGACGCGGAGATGGCCAAGAAGCGCGCCTTCGGCGCCCGCCGCGACCGCGATCTCGGCGAGTTGCGCCTACAGAAGGAGCGCATGCGCGGGGCCGAGCGCACCTGGACCGACGAGAACCGTGCCTCCAAAAGGCCGCGGGTCGCGAGCGTCCAGCAGGAGCCCTTCCGCGTCGCCCGCCCCGGCGCCAGCGCTGCGACCCTCGAGGTCGTGGTCGGCGACCTGACCGACCAGGCGGTCGACCTGCTCGTCAACGCGAGCGACGAACGCCTGAGCGGTGGCGGCGGCGTCGACGGGGCCGTCCACCGCCGCGCGGGGCCGGAACTCGCCGTGGCGTGCGCGGCGCACGGACCGCTCGGCTACGGCCGGGTCGCGGTCACGCCCGGCTTCCGACTGCCCGCAGCGCACGTGGCGCACGTGACCACCCAGCGGTGGCGCGGCGGCGCGGCGCGCGAGCTCGAGCTGCTGCGGGCTGCCTACGACGCCGCGTTCGCCGCCGCCCGCGCCCTGCACGCGGGCACGCTCGCGCTCCCGGCGATCGGCACCGGCGCGTACGGTTACCCGGTGGCGGCCGCCACCGACGTCGCGGTGGCGGCTGCACTGGCAGCGCTTCGCCAGGACCCCAGGCTCGCCGTCGTGCGCTTCGTGGTGGCCGACCCGGCGATGGCCGCGGTCTATCACCGGGCCCTCGCGTCCCACGGCGCCGCGGTGGCCGCGTGACCGACGTCGCTGCGCACGACCTCGGCACCGCCGACCTGGGTCCCGTCGCCCTCGGCCCCGTCGACCCCGATCGCGTCCGCGGCGCCTTCCTCGGCCTGGCCGTCGGCGACGCGGTCGGCACCACGGTCGAGTTCAAGCCTCCTGGCAGCTTCCCGCCCCTCACCGACCTGGTGGGGGGCGGGCCGTTCCGGCTGCCGGCCGGCGCCTGGACCGACGACACCTCGATGGCCGCCTGCCTCGCCGAGAGCCTGACCCTGACCGACGGCTTCGACCCCGCCGACCAACTGCGCCGCTACGTCCGCTGGTACCGCGACGGCCACTGGTCGAGCACCGGGCAGTGCTTCGACATCGGCGGCACGACCCGCGCCGCACTGCATCGCTTCGAGCAAGCCGGCGACGCCGCGACGTCCGGCGCCACCATTAATCGCAGCGCCGCGAACGGCTCGCTCATGCGCCTCGCGCCCGTGCCGGTCGCCTTCGCGCACGACCCGGCGCTCGCCGTGCGCCACGCGGGCGCCAGTTCGCGCACCACGCACGCGCTGCCGGTCTGCGTCGACGCCTGCCGCTACTTCGGCGGGCTGCTCGTGGGCGCGGTGCGGGGCGTCGGCAAACCGACCCTGCTCGCCCCGCGCTTCGCGCCGGCGGCCGGCCTCTGGGACGCCGAGCCGCTCCTCCCCGACGTGGCGCGCGTGGCCGACGGCTCGTACTGGACCAAGGAGCCCCCGGCGATCCGCGGCACCGGTTTCGTGGTCGACGCGCTCGAGGCGGCGCTCTGGGCCTTCGCCAGCACCGACGACTTCCGCGGCTGCGTGCTCGCCGCCGCCAACCTCGGGGACGACGCCGACACCACCGCGGCGATCGCCGGGCAGCTCGCCGGCGCGCACTACGGCGCCGAGGGAATCCCCGCGGCGTGGCGCGCGAAGCTGGCGCTGCTCGTGGAACTCGAAGCGCTGGCAGACGGACTGGTGGGGCTCGCGCTCAGGGGATGAGGCGCGCGACGGCGGCCGCGAACGAGTGCAGGTCGTCCACGCCCTGGTAGGTCGATCCGTGCACGATCAGAATGTAGCGCTCACCAAGCGCGACCGCGCGCTAGCCCACGGCCGTGGCCCGGACGCCTTGCGTCCGGGCCACGGCCGATCGCGTCGGAACCCTCGGTCAGGGGACGAACGGCTGGTAGTTGCAGGACTGGAAGCAGTAGGCGTTCACCGACAGGGTGTACTCCGTGAAGTAGATGGTGCCGACGTGCGGGATGATGTGCAGCACGTAGTCGCCCGAGCCGCCTTCGTTCGGCACCGAGATGGTGCGGGTGGTGTTGCACAGCGTGTTCAGGCCGATCTTGGCACCGGCGTCGTCGCGCAGCTCGACGCGGATGGGGCTGGGGGTTTCGGTGTTGCTGCACTCGAGCTCCAGCACGATCGAGGACGTCGGCGACTGGCCGTGGACGAGTTCGAAGGCGAGCCAGTCGCCCGGGTCGGCCGGGTTGCCGAGCGAGTCGCGAAGCTGGATGCCCTTGGTGTCGATCGGGGTCGCCGCGTTGAAGAGCAGCCCTTCGACCCACACGGGACCCGGCGAGGTGTTGCGGAAGCGCGCGAACAGCCCCGGCGCCGACGCAGCGTCGCCATCGTTGGCGGTGAACACCTGGTACGCGACCGCGACGTCGGTGGTGGCGGCGCCGATCACGAGGGCCGGCGAACCGGTCACGACGCCCTGATAGGTCAGGCCGTCGGCCGTGACGTTCGCCGCCGTAACGACGTAGTTGCCGACCGTCAGGTCGGTGAGGGTGGTGCTCGCGGTCAGGCTCTGGTCGAACCCGCCAGGGCCGGCGACGGTCACGGCCGCGTCCGCACCCACGGGGAGGCCGCTGATCGCGACGTCGAGGCTGCCGACCGACGTCGGGTCGAGGAAGGCGTAGGTCACGAGCGCCGCCGCGGCGCCGCCCGCCGGCACCGTCGCCGGGCTGCCGGCGACCGAAGCGCCGTACGCGTCGCCGGCGTCGTCGACCTCGGTGGCCAACACCTGGTAGCTGCCCGGCTCGAGGTCGGTGAGCGTCGTCGTCTCGGTCAGCGTCTGGTCGAACCCGTCGGTGCCGGTCACGCGGACGTCGCCGTCGACGCCGCCGGGGAGCCCGTCGATCGTCACGGTGAGCGACCCGGGTGCGGTCGACATGGCGGCGTACGCGACCGCCGCGGTCGCCAGCCCGCCGGCCGGGACGTCCGCTGGGGAGCCGGAGACGGTGGCCACGAACGTCACGCCCTCGAAGGCCACCGACGAAGCAGCCACGACGTACGTGCCAGGCGTCAGACCGGCGTAGGTCTCGGAGGCGGTGATGGCGTCAGCGAAGCCGCTCGGCCCGCTGACGGTGACGGTGGCCGCGGCGCCGGTGGGCAGGCCGCTGACGAGGACGGCCAGCGCCCCAGGATCCTCGTCGTCGTCCGGTGGGGTGGGGGCGCCGGCGCACGCGGCGAGGACCAGGGCGAGCGCCAGCAGTGGCGCGAGGAGGGTGGTGGCGAAGCGGCGGCGGACGGCGGGGTGGGTCATGGCGTGCTCCTTCGTGGCGAGGGGGCGATGGGTCGACGAGCGCGGGTGGACTCCGGTGGGCATCAGTCGTACTCGAAGGTGCCGGTGGAGGTGTCGAAGCTCGAGCAGCCGGCGGCGGCCCAGCAGCTCTGGGTGTTGAAGGTGTCGGACCAGGTCTGGCCGTCGACGTAGGCGCCGGCGCACTCGTCGAAGCTGCCGCACCCGCTGGAGCCGCCGCTCGGGGAGGCGGCTCCAGCGGCCCCGTCGCCGACCCACGCCTGCACGGCCTCCTCGCCGAACGCGAGCGCGAGGACGCCGAGGGCGAACTCGCGCTGCGCGCCCTGCGACGCGGTCGCCCAGTTCGCCTGCACTTGCGTCCAGACGAAGCGAGCGTCGGCGAGGACGCGTTGCTCCTCCGGGTCGCCGAGCGGGAAGGTGCGGGCGAGCTCCTCGAGGGCCACGCGCCGCTCCGCCTCCGGGAAGACGTAGGGCGCCCCGATCTGCGCGAGCACGAACTCCAGCGCCTCGAGGAAGGCGTGGGCGGCGTCCTCCGTCAGCTCTCCGTAGGCGCCGACGGCGAGGACGGGTGACGTGCCGGCCGCGGGCGCCGCGGGCGTGCCGGCCGCTGCCGGACCGGCGCGCGCTGGAC
>JAGXHO010000219.1 GCA_024636105.1 Trueperaceae bacterium
CGCTCGGCGCGGCGCGCGGTCGGGTCCAGCCACTCCGCCGCGTCCATGATGCGGTAGGCGTAGCCCTGTTCGGTCAAGAAGCGCTGCCGGTGGTGGGCGAAGGTCTCCTCGTCGGTCTCCCGCGCCACGAGCGTGTAGAAGCTGGCGCCCTCGCCGTTCGCCTTGGGCCGCAGCACGCGCCCGAGTCGCTGCGCCTCCTCCTGCCGCGAACCGAACGCGCCCGAGACCTGCACCAGCAGCGCGGCGTCGGGCAGGTCGAGCGCGAAGTTGCCGACCTTGGAGAGCACCAGGCGGGCGTGGTGGCCAGCGCGGAAGCCGTCGAACAGCCGCTCGCGCTCGGCCTGCGGCGTGGCGCCGGTGACGAGCGGGGCCCCCAACGAGGCCGCGAGGCGTTCGAGCTGATCGAGGTACTGGCCGATGATCAGCGCCGGTACCTCGGCGTGCTGGGCCAAGATCGCGTGCACCAGCGGGTCTTTGGCGGAGGTGGTAGCGGCCAGGCGGTACCGCGCGCGCGGCTCCGCGAGCGCGTACGCCATGCGCTCCCCCTCGGGCAGCCGCAGGCGCACCTCGCAGCAATCGGCGGTGGCGATCCAGCCGTCGCGCTCCAACTCGCGCCAGGGCCGGTCGTAGCGCTTGGGTCCGATCAGGCTGAACACGTCGCCCTCGCGGCCGTCCTCGCGCACCAAGGTGGCGGTGAGGCCGAGGCGTCGCCGCGCCTGGATCTCCGCCGTCAAGCGGAAGACCGGCGCCGGCAGCAGGTGCACCTCGTCGTAGACGATCAGACCCCAGTCGTGCGCGCGCATGAGGTCGAGGTGGGGGTACGACGGCTCGGCGTGCTCCGTGGCGCGGCCCCGGGCCCGGGTGGTGAGCATCTGGTACGTGCACAGGGTGACCGGCGCGACCCGCTTGCCCTGCCGCGCGCCGTACTCCGCGACCTGGTCGGGGGTGAGCGTCGTCCTGGCGAGCAGCTCGCGGCGCCACTGGCTCGCGCTGGTGCGGCTGGTGGTCAACACCAGCGTCCGTTGGCCCACCAACGCCATCGCCACGATGCCGACGACGGTCTTCCCCGACCCGGGCGGCAGCACGACCACGCCCGACCCACCGGCGACGCTGCCGCCGAGATGGAACGCCTCGGCGGCCTCGGACTGGTAGCGGCGGACCTCCAGACCGGCCGCAAGCGACAGCTCCAGCGCCGCTCCGTCTTGGTACCCGGCGACGTCCTGCACCGGCCAGCCGACGTGCAGGAGCGCCTGCTTGAGCACGCCTCGGTCGCCCAGGGCGATCGCGAAGGCGTGCGGACCGCGCGCCGAGCCGAGCAGCGGCGCCACCTGGTCGTGGCGCGCCACCTGCACCAGCAACGGCTCGTCGTCCGGGGCGACCTCGAGCCGCAGCTCGCCCTCGTGGGTCGCGAGCCGCAGGCGCCCCCAGCGGCCGGTGAGCTCGGCGACGTCGACCTCGAGGCTGGGCGGCAGCGGGAACTTGCTGTACCGGCGCAGCGCCCCGACGACCGCGGCGCCGTCCAGACCCGCGCTGGCGGCGTTCCACAGCGTCAACGGGGTGATGCGGTACGTGTGCAGGTGTTCCGGGCTGCGCTCGAGCTCCGCGAATGGCGCGATGGCGACGCGCGCCTCCGCCGCCCTCGGGTTGAAGGTCTCCAACACCACGGTGCGGTCGGCGTGCACGATGAGCGGGTGGGTCGGGTCAGGCTGCGGCGCCACGCGCACAGGGTACCGGGCCGGCGCCGCTCCGGCGCCGTGAACCGGAGCGTCGGACCCGCTCACGGATGCGGCCGCTACGTGCCGGTCCCGGAGAGGATGACTGGACGCCGTTCTTCGTTCCATTCATGGTGTGGGTACCGGCGGCATCTGGACGATCTCTCCGGCACACGGCACGGGCCTCAACGCTGCGTGCGAGAAACTCGAGGCGAACGGAAACGGTGTCGTCGACATTCGCGGTCCCGGACCGTCCTGCGCGCACGGGATGTAGGAACCTCGATCCACGCACGCCGTGGCGGCCGCCTCGACGAGGGCGCGGCGGCCACCAACGGCAAGGTGGGCCCAACACGAGCCCACGTTCCCAACCCAGGCCGAACCAGAAGCCTGCTGCGGAGCAACCGGGGCGCATTAGCAGCCCATGGGCGTCAGGACCCGCACCGAATCGTCCGAACGCGGGCTCGTACGCACCACACTAGCGAAGGTTCTGGACCGCAACTTCGTAATCGGATGTTCCACTCCGGTGCATGGCGGTGGCGTGCCGGACACCGCTCAATATGACGCAGGCACCACTACCACTTTCGACCAAGGCGGGCGGTACGTGGTCGAAGCCGCGACCGAGCTACGGGCGATCATCGATGCAGACACCGGCACAGGAAAGCCAACTTCGAAGCTCTCGATCACACCTCGACGTCGCCCCGCCCTCAAGCAACGACACGCGACTCCAGGTTCAACACCTCATCCACCGGATCCGCCCCCCAACGTTCGCGTAGCCGCCTCCATGGAAGTGCCCCTCCTTTCGTGGTCGCCTTCGTTGCCCGTACCCACCTCGCACTCGTGGACCGTCTCGGCGAGAAAGGTCACGAGCCCCGCTAGGCTGTCGAAGCCCATTCGCACGCCGCTTCGAGGGTCCTCCAGGCTGAAGCGCCAGGCGTCGACACGTTGGCGCGACCCCTCGTGCCAGAAGCGCAGGAGGTAGCTGTGGTACTCGGGCAGGTCCTTGGGGATCAGCATCGGGACCTCCGGCTCCCGTCGACCGTCATGCGTCGGCGACCACGGCGGTGCCCCCTCCCGCACGTGGTGTGCGCGGGAGGGGGCGTGCGGGTGCGGTTCGGACGCTCGCTCAACAGAAGATCTTGCAGAAGCCGTCCTTGAGGTCGTCCCAAGCGTCTCCGAAGAAGCTCTCCAATTCGCTCGCCGCGTAGCCAGCGGCTCCGAGCGCGTCCGCGAGCGCAGCGTCGGTGAGGTTCCAGTACGCGTCGATGGCGTTCGCGACTTCGTTGAGGGCGTAGCCGGCGCCCTTCAGCAGGACGGCGGCACCCGAAGTGGTGATGCCCAGGACGCGCACAAGGGACGCGGTCACGTCGCCGATGGCGTAGCCGGCGTACTTGAGGGCGCTGGTCAGCGCCGTCTGGGAGTAGATGCCGAGCGAGTTCACGGCGCCGAGGACCTGGTCGATGGTGTAGCCGGCGCCCTTGAGCAGGAACGCGGCGCCATCCGCCGTGATGCCCAAGGTCGTGTGCAGGGCGCTGGTGATCTCGGCGACGCCGTACCCGGCGAACGCGAGGGCGTTGGTCAGCGCTTGTTGGGTGTAACCGCCCACCGTGTTCAGAGCGGACAGGACCTGGGCGGCGGTGTAGTTCAAGCCGCGCAGCAACTCGGCGACCTTGTCGGCCCCCAGCTGCAATCCGTCGTCGAGCGCATCGGCGATGACCGCTGCGGTGTACCCGAGCTAGTGAAGCAGGGACGCGATGGCCACGTCGCCCAGGTTCCGCACGCGGTCGAACGCCACGGCAATCTCCGTCGCCGTGAAGCCGACGAAGTCGAGGGCCTCCGCGATGAGGCCGTTGGTGATGCCCGCCAACCTTCCAAGCCCCGTCGTGATCTCGGCGATCGAGAAGTTCGCGAACCTCAAGAAGCTCGCGATCTCCTTCGCGACGTACCGATCGAGGTCCTCGAAGGCGCCCACGATCTCCGTCGCCGTGAACCCCACGAACTTCAGGGCCTCCGCGATGAGGTCGTCGGTGATGCCCGCCAAGGTACCGAGCCCCGCCGTGATCTCCCCGATCGAGAAGTCCGCGAACCTCAAGAAGCTCGCGATTTCCTTCGCGACGTACCGATCGAGGTCCTCGAACGCCCCCACGATCTCCGTCGCCGCGAACTCCGCCTCCTTCAGGCCCAACGCGAACAGGCCCTGGAAGGCGCGTTCCACTTCCGCCCAGTCTTCCGGCGGGTTCAGCGTGTCGTAGTAGAACTTCACGACGGTCCCGAGGGCGGACTCGAACGCCCCGAGGATCTCCGTCGCCGTGAACCCGGCCTCCTTGAGGGCCAGAGCGAAGAGGCCCTCGAAGGTCCGTTCCACCTCTTCCCAGTCCTTCGGTGGGTTCAGCGTGTCCATGTAGATGGCGACCACCTCATCGGCAGTCTGGTCGAAGACGTTCTTCAGCGTGGCGGCGATCGACGCGAAGGTGTATTCGGTTCGTTGGAGGATGGACGCCGCCTCCGACGCGCTCTGCTCGAAGACGGTCCGCAACGCTTCGCCCACCTCGTCCGCGGCGTAGCTCTCGTCGGCGAGCACCTGGGCCGCGTCTTCGGCAGTGAGACCGAATTCGTCCTTCAATGCCTGCGCCACTTCGACGGCCGTGAGGTTCTGCGCGGTCAAGGCGCGTGCGCGAATCAGCGCGTGGTTCTCCACCCGGAAGGTGACGGGCACGGTGCGGTTCCGGTTCGCCTTGTCGACGGCATAGTCGATGCTGCCGATCTCGAAGCCGGCCACGAGCACCGCGATGCGGTAGGTCGTTCCCGCGACCGCACCGGTCGCTCGCAGATCCCACTCCGCCTTGTACAGCGTGTCCTGCTCGAGGACGAGCGCGGAACCTCCGGCACTGGCGCTGCTCAGGGAGGCGACCGTCGCCACGCACGCATCGGCGGAGACCTCGCAGATCTCGACGGTGAGGAGCTCCAGGAGGCTGTTGTCGAAAGCGTCGACCGCACCGGGCCGAACGGAACCCGGGGTCGCCAGTGGTGGCAGGAAGGCGAGCGCGTCGCCGACCACGAGGCCGGTGTCGATCACTTGAATCTCGATCGCGGCCGCAGACTCTTCGAGCACGGCCGCGCGAGGCTGCTCGGCGGTGCCGCAGGCCGCAAGCAGGACGGCCAGTACGAGGACCAGGGCAAAACGGATGTTCATGGGACTCCATTCGAATCGTTCGAGAGGGCGTCGTCGTGCTGGACCGTGGGCATCGGTTCCGGAACCTCCGCCTTCCACCGCTTGGGATCGTGCACGCGTGGGTACGGTGTAGCAGGAGCATCGTGTGCACTTCGTGTGCAGCGGTGGGTCGTACCGTGATGGGGAGCCGTGGCCGCAACGTTGCAACTGGACCTTCTGGGAAGCTCGAGCATCCGACTCGATGGGGTGCCCGTCACCGGTCTGCGGTACGGCAAGGCGGAGGCGCTGCTGTTCTACCTGGCGGTGACGGGGCGCCCGCACAGCCGGGAGTCGCTCGCCGCTCTGCTGTGGAGCGACGTGCCCGAGGAGGCCGCGCGCACCAACCTGCGCACGGTCTTGAGCCGGTTGCGCGTGCTCCTCGCGCCGCACCTCGAGATCACCCGCAGGATGCTGGCGTTCGACCGCAGCAGCGCCTATGAGCTGGACGTGGAACGCTTTGTGACTTGCGTGCACGACGACGATGAGGATGCCTACGTTCGGCTGAAGCGGGCCGCGGAGCTCTACCGCGGCGACCTGCTCGACGGCTTCTTCGTGCAGGGCGCGCCCGTGTTCGACGAATGGCTCGCCGGACAGCGGGATTGGGTGCGGAGCCTGGCGATGCAGGCGTTGCACGGGCTCGCCGCGCATCACGCCGAGCGCGACGAATACACGGCCGCGACCGACTACTTGAGCCGCCTGCTCCAGCTGGACCCGTGGCGGGAAGACACC
>JAGXHO010000220.1 GCA_024636105.1 Trueperaceae bacterium
GAATACCCAAACGGATTTTGCGAAACGAATACTGAAGGAAGTACCCAATGCCCAGAACGACACTGATACCACCACCGCGCTTCAATTTTGGCACCGAGCACCAGGTTCGCTGCCCACGGCCCGGCCCACGGGGCCAGCACCCCCGAGAGCGAGAGCAGCTGCCCGAACGTGTAGAGCAGGTACCACGCGAGCGTCACGACGAGCGCCAGACCGAAGGCGACCGAGCGGGAGCGCGCGAAGGTGATCGACAGCGGCACCGCGACGAGGAGCAGCACGACGTTCGACACCGGCTCCGCCACCTTCCGGTGGAACAGCACCGAGGCCTCGCGTCGTTCGCTCGCGGATCGCTGGGCGTCGTTCGCGTCGGCGTACAGCCGCGACACCGAGCGCGCGTCCTCGAACCCGCCGTTGCTGAACCGGGCGATCAACTCGCCCTCGTCGACACCGGTCGACAGGACGAGCGGCGCCGCCGCGCCCACGCCCCGCGCGTCGAGCCGCACGAGCGCCTGCAGCACGTCGGCGGCGTCGACGACGCCCTCCGTGCCGGCGGGCCGGTCGAGGGCGCCCAGGTCGAACCGCTGCGTCCGGTGGTCGAACAGCACGAGGTCTTGGCCGTCGAAGACCGCTCGCTCCGCGCGCACGAGGGTGTAGACGTCGCCGTCCCAGCGCTCGACCCGCAGATCGCCCATGGAGCCGTCGCGGTCGACGGTCTCGAAGCGCAGGGTGAACCCCTCCACCGGGATCCGCTGCGCGGCGAGCCGGAAGAGCCCGGTCCGTCCGGCGGTCAGGCGCCAATACACGTCGGCGACGGCCGCGTTCGCGCGCGGCACCACCCACTCGTTGAAGGCGAGCGCCCCCACCCCAGCGGCGGCGCCGACGAGCACGAAGACGGTCGCGGTGCGCGCCACCGCGATGCCCCCGGCTTGTGCGGCCGTGAGCTCGTGTTCGGTCGCGAGGCGCCCGAACGCCAGGAGGACGGCCAGCACCAGCGCGACCGGAGCCGTCTGCACGAGCGCCTGCGGAAGCAGGACGACGAGCCACAGCGCGAGGTCACCGAACGGGGTGCCCACGATCCACTGCAGCCGCGGCAGGGTCGCGCTCACCACCGCCAGTCCGGCGTAGAGCACGAGGCCGAACACGAACGGCGGCAGCGCCTCACGCAGCAGGTAGCGATCGATGCGGGTCACGGCGTCCTCCTGGCCGGCGGCATCGTACCGCGCACGCTCACGGGGCTCCTGGAAGGGTGGCGAGTCGGGCGGGGTCGAGTGGACGCACCGGTAGCAGGAGCGCGAAGTGGGTCGTCGCCCCGTCGACCGCGTCGCTCCGGTACCCGAGCTCCACGATCCCGCAGCACGTGCGCCAGGTCACGTCGAGGCCGTGGCCCCGCAGCCAGGGGCCGGCGCCGCCCGTGAAGGCCAGCACGTCCACCGCCAGGTACGGGCGCAGCGTCCATGCCTCCGACACGTCGAGCGGCACCGCCGCGAACACGGTGAGGTCGCGCCAGACGCCGCCGGGCTCCAGGCCCAGGGTGGTCCGGACCCCGACGTCCAAGCGGTCGCGGGTCCAGGCGACCTGGGCGGCGGCGAAGGCGTCGCGGCCGGGGCGGGGATCGACGCGCCCCGCGAGTGCCAGGTCGACGTCGACACCGAGCGACGCCTCCCCGGCCGGTACGGCCGCACGCAACCGGACCGTCAGGTTCTCGACGCCGATGCGACGACCCGCGCGCGCTGCGTCGGCGTCCCACCGGTACCGGAGCGTCGCGCTCGCCTCGAAGGCGACGTCGGTCGCGAGCACGCCGCTCCATCGCGCGACCACGTCGCTGCGCTGCAGCGCGCCCACGCGGTCGACGCGCGCCGAGAACGGCGAGCCGCCGCTCACCCAGCGGGCGACGTGCGTCGCGTCGAGGAGGAGGCCGCCCGCGCGCACGGTGAGCCCGGGCCGCACCGAAGCCCAGGTCTGTTGGGCGCCGAGCCCTGGGTACGCGGTCGCAGCGGCGGCGATCTCGAGTCCAGGCACGACGGTGCCCGCAGGCGCGGTCCAGCCGAGGCGGGCGTCGACGCCCAAGCGCGGTCCGGCCACCTCCCGGCCGTCGAGCGTCTGACCCGTCAGCGCCGTGCGCGCCCCGAACTCCGCGGAGCCGCGACCGCGCGGGTCGCTGCTCGACGCCACGCGGGCCACGCGAACGGTGACGTCGCGGTACGGCTCCTCGATCGCGCCCGCCTCGAAGCGCTGCGAGGCCTCGACCCGCCAACCTGCGCCCAGCGCCGCGTCCCCGCGCAGGTCGACGCTCAACCGGTCGCTCGCCCCGCGCCAATCGAGGCGCAGGCCCGGCCCCCGTGCCTCGAACCCGAAGCTCGCGCGCGGCGGCTGCTCCGCGTCTCCGGACGTCCACGCCGCCGTCAGGAGGGCGCCGGCCGCGACCTCACGCGCGAGGAGCGCGATCCTCCAGGCACCGTCGCGATCCGGGTCCGGCCCGATCGCGATCGGCAGCGCCAGGTCGGCCAAGGTCGTGGCGTCCAGCACGAGGGCCTCGCCGAGCGGCCAGCGCACCCGACCGGCGATGATCGAGCCCCCTTCGACGACCGCCGAGACCTCGGCGGCGAGGTCGAGGCGGACGCGGACGGCGTCGATGCGCAGCGGCGCCTCCTCGGGCGGGCAGTCGCAGCTGGCCACGCGCGCACCGTCCGCGACCAACACGTCGCCATCGAGGCTCGCCGTCGTGGCGTCGAGGCGCAGCGACGAGGTCACGAGGCGCAGGGCGGTGGCCGTCAGCACCCCGCTGGCGAACTCCAGCCGCATGGTGTCGGCGATGCCGACCGCATCCGAACCGACGATCGTGACGTCCGCCAGCTCCGCCCAACCCGGTTCACCGCGGAGCGTCGCGGCCACGAGCGTCCACCCGGGGACCTCGACGCGGACGCCGGTGGCCTCGAGCGTCAGCGGACCCGTGAGGCCCGAGACCTCCAGCCGCTCCGTCCGGAAGACCACGTCGGATCCGTCGACGGCGAGGCACACCCGGCCACCGAACGTCGCCGCATCGCGGACGCGGTCGGTGGCGAGCTCTTGGAAGACGACCCGCCCGATCCCCTCGACGGTGAGCGCACCGCCGCCCGCCACCGGCAGGCACGCTGCAGCCGCCGGCTCCACTTCCCCGACCGCGTGCCCGACCCCGAGCCCCAGCAGGACGGCCGGCACCAGCAGGCCCCGCCAGCCGGCGCGCCTCACGGAGCAGCAGACGGGCCGGGATCGAGCGATGCGGCGACCGCGGCGATGCGCTCGACGAGGTCGGCCTCGACCTCGGAGCGCGCGTCGTAGCCGGGCACGCCCTCGATGGTGATCGGATCGAGCTGAAGGTCGGCTCCGGCGCCCCCCTCGAGTTCGAAGGGACCGTCGGCGTACCGGTACGGGCCGACGAGCACCATCCGACCGCTGGCGACGTCGATCCAAACGGCGTCGGCGGCGGCGTCCGGAAGCGCGGCGACCACCCCGCCCGCGAGCCAAGCGAGCCCGGCCGGCCCGTCGAGGCCGAGGCGTTCCGAACGCGCCCGGATGCCCGGGCGCTCGAACGTGAGGTCGCCCTCCGCGGTCACCCGCCCGAGCGCCAGGTCGATGACGACACGAGCAGCCCGCACCCGACCGACGTCCCCTTCGATGGTGGCGTCGCGGGCCTCCAGCGACGCGCCCTCAACGTAGGCGATCCACGCGGCGGTCATGCGCACGCCGCTCGCCCGGTCGGTGACCTCACCCCCTTCCTCGAGCACGGTCCGGCCGGTCGCGAGGTCGAGCCGCTGGGTGCCGTACGCGACGACGGTCAACTCGGCCACCGGCGCTTGGGCCACCGCGTGCGGCGCTGGCGCCGCCGCGAGGGCGAACGCTGCGAGCAGCACGGCGAAGCGCGACCGGACGGCACGGAGGGACGGCGGGGGACGCTGCACGCGCCCAGGGTACCGGGCGCACCATGAGGGCGGAAGCCTGCGGTCCTTCACCCGTTGCTCAGAGCTTCGGGCGGAGCGCGTAGCGGAAGCGGGCGGCGAAGGGCCGTGTCTCGAGCAACGCCCGGCCCGCGTCGAGCGGCGTGGCCAACACCCGCGCGACCGTGTCGGCGGCCGCTTCGACCTCACGCCGGTCCAACCACGCGTCGCCGAGCCCGGTCAAGCGCCCCATCGGGGTCTCGGCTCGGAGCGTCAGGCCCGTCGCGAAGCCGCGCTGGGCCCGCGCCCACTCCTCCTCGGTCGGGCCCTCGCGTTCGAACCGATCGAGGACCTCGTCGAAGGCCGCCGCGACGCGGTCGAGCGAGGCGTCGTCGGTGCTCGCGTACGCCTGGAAGGTCCCGGCGCCATCGGCGGCGTCGTACCAGAGCGCGGCGTCCTCGACCCAACCGGGCTCGACGAGCGCCCAGAAGAGCCGCCCGTTGTCCTCGTCGCCCAGCACGCGCGCGAGCAGGGCGGCCGCGATGCGCTCCGGGTCCTGGGCCGACGGCGCGGGCGCGTGGTACGTCAGGTGGGCTCGGGCGACCCCCTCGACCCGCTCCTCCTCCACCCCGCGGCGGGGCGCCAACGTCGGGTACGCCCGCGGCGCGCCCGTCGGACCCCAGCCCTCGGTGGCGCGCGCTACCCGCTCGACGAGCAGCGGCCAGTCGTAGGCGCCGGTCGCGACCACCACGACCTTGTCGGCCGCGTAGCGCTCGGCGTGGTACGCGCGCACCCGCTCCGCCGTCAGCGCGCCCACGGAGGCGACCGTACCGAGGATCGAGGAACCCAGCGGATGGCCGGCGAAGAAGCGCTCGGAGGCGTTCTCGAAGGCGCGCGAAGCCGGGCGGTCGTGGTACATCGCGATCTCCTCGAGCACGACCTTGCGTTCGACCTCCACGTCCTCGGCGGCGAGCGCCGGCCGCAGCAGCGACAGCACGAGGTCGGTCAGGGGCAGCGCGGCCTCCGGCAGGACCGCCCCGTAATAGAAGGTGCGCTCGTGGCTGGTGAAGGCGTTGTACCGAGCCCCGAGCGCGTCGAACGCGCGGTTGAGCGCAACCGCGTCGCGCGCTCCGTCGCCCTTGAAGGCGAGGTGCTCGAGGAAGTGCGAGACGCCGGCGTCGGCCACCGCCTCGTCGCGGGCACCCGCATCGACCATGGCGCCGACCGCCACCGAGCGCGCGGGCGAGCGCTCGCCGAGCACCTGCAACCCGTTGGGGAGCACCACGTGGTCGAACGTCGCGGCGTTCACGCGACCGCCTCCCACGCCCGGGGCACGGGACCCGAGGTGACGACGGTGGGCGCGAGCTCCGGCCGCGTGGCCAGGAACGCGTTGACCGCTACCAGGTCGGTGTCGGCCAGGGCCGCCTCGACCTCACGCAGCGTCCGCGGCCGTCCGAAGGCCTCGACGTCCGCCGCGAGCCGCGAGGCGCGACCCCCCGTGGATTCGGCCTGCATCACCAGGTTCGATCGCAACAGCGTGCGTGCTCGTTCGAGCTCGTCGCCTTCGACGCCGGAGCGCCAGCGATCGAGCTCGCCGAGGACGACCTCCAGGGTCTCGGCCGCCCGCTCGGGGGTGGTGCTCGCGTAGGTGAAGCGGTACGCGTCGCCGCGCACGATGCGCACGCTCGAGGAGACGGTGTACACGAGGCCGCGGCGCTCGCGGACCTCGGTCGGCAGGCGCGAACCCATGGCGCCCGAGAGGACCGCCATCGCGAGGGCCTGCTCGGTCCAGCCGTCCGCACCGGGCGCGACGGCGTCGTCGGTGACCCCGATCTGCGTCTGGGCACCGGGTCCGTCCACGTGCGTGCGGTGGGCCGGCCGGACCTCGGGGCTCGGGTGCGGGCGGGTCGATCCGGCCCAGCCTTCGAGGGCGCGCACCGCGGCCTCCACCAGCCGGTCAGGATCGCCACCACCGGCCAGCGCGAGGACCGCACCCGCGGGCCCGAGGCGGGCACCGGCGTCCTTCCGCAGCGCGGCGGGCGTGAGCGCCTCGAGTTCGTCGCGATCGCCGTAGGCGCTTCGGCCATGGGCGCTCGCGTAGCGGTTGCGCACGACGGATTCGCCGAGCCGCTGCGCCGGGGCGTCGTCGAGCCCCGCCAGCTCCTGGAGGGCCAGCATGCGCGCGCCATCGAACTCGGCGTCCGCGAGCGCGGGCGCGCGGACGGCGTCGGCGATGAGCGGCAGGACCTCGGCGACGTCCTGGGCCAGGAACGCCGCGCTCAGGGTGGCCGTCTCGCGCCCGCAACCGCCGCCGCGGCGCACCCCGAACCGGTCGAACGCGTCGGCCTGCGCGCGAGCGTCGCGCCCGCCGGCACCGCGTTGCAGCCATTCGTGGAGCACGAGGGCGGCGCCGCGCGCGCCTTCCGGGTCGCCGACGGTGCCGAACGGGAGTTGCAGCACGGCGGTGGCCGTCGCCAGCCACGGCATCGGTTCGACGACGACGCGCAACCCGTTCGGGAGGGAGACGTCGCGGAGTTGGGTCGGTTCAGGAGCCATGGCGGGGAGCGTAGCACCGCCCCCAGCGGCGGGCCGTCGCGCTCAGGCGGGGCGCACCTCGAGGTCGGGGACCGACGCCGGCCTCGGCGTTTCCAGCGCCGCCCGCACCAAGCGGGCGACGTCGCCCAGCGCCACCAGCCCCTCGGCGTCGTACGCCCGCCCCTCGGCTTCGAAGACCGCGCGTTGCATGGCGGTGTCGGTCCGGCCCGGGTAGATGCTCGTCACGCGCACGCCGTGCCTGCGCTCTTCGGCCCGGAGCGCGTCCGCGAACGCCCTGAGCGCGAACTTCGTCGCCGCGTAGGCGCCCAGAAGGGGTCGGCGCGCAGACCGGCGCCGGAGTTGAGGAACACGACGTCGCCGGGGGCTGCCCGCAGGGCAGGGAGCAGCGCTTGGGTGAGCTCGACCGGGGCGCGCACGTTGATGCGCCACAGCGCGTCGAGGTCGGCGATCGGTGCCTCGGCGAGCGGCCCCAAGGCGACCCGCCCGGCGGCGTGGACGAGCGCATGGACGGGCGCCGGACCCACGGCCGCCGCGAGGCGCGCGAGCGCCGCACCGTCTTCGAGGTCGGCGACGTGCGCTTCTGCCCCCCGGCCCGCGGACGCCACGCCCGCAGCCAGCCGCGCCGCGTCCCGCCCGACGGCGAGGACGCGCCATCCGGC
>JAGXHO010000221.1 GCA_024636105.1 Trueperaceae bacterium
GTCGTCGCCCAACCGCATGATCGCCCCCTTACCGAACTGCTTCTCGATCTGGTGCAAGGTGGTGTCGAGCGCCTTCCGTCGTTGTGGTTCCACGTCGATCGCGCCTCCTGACAGACGGCCCGGGGTGCAGGGGGCCACGAGGCCCGAGCGCCGCGGCGGGCGGGGGTACGGGCGCCGCTCGCGGCGCGCCGGATCAAGTCTTCGTCAGGGACCACAGGCCGAACAGAGCGGCGAACGCGAGCCGTTCGTCGCGCCACCCACGCCCTCGCTGGGGGAGGGTGAGCGCTCGGCCCAGAGCCCCTTCGGGCCCCACGACCGCCCAGGAGGCGGTCCAACTCGGCCGTTCGTCCGCAAGGTCCGCGGTGCGCACCCAAGGGGTGAGCACCACGCCGTGGTCCACGTCGAAACGAGCGCAGGCGACCTGCGCGAGCACCACCGCTTCCGCCCACCCCGCGCGCGCGATCGCCGGATTCGGGTCGGATCCCGGCCGATCGCGCGCCCGTTCGGGCGCCCGCACCGCGAAGGGTGCGTGGGTGGCGCGCTGCGCCTCGAGCACGGCCAACGCGTCGTCGCGCCATGCTATCACGGCGCCCGAGAGCGTTTCGGACCGCACCGGGTCGTCGCCCGCAGCCTCAGCGAGCAGGTTCGCGAGCAGGCCACCCGACGCGCGATCGACGAGCGCGACGCGCCCGCCGCGGGCCGCCAACGCGTCGAGCACCTGCCCGGCCAGTTCGCTGCCGTCCTCACCCCACACGTGGTCGCCGAGTTCAGCCGCCACCGCCCTGGCGACCGGACCGAGCAGCGCGAGCGCGGATTCCTCGTCGGCGGCCTTCGCGGCGACCCGGACGTGCACGCCGTCGCGCTTGGCGTACGTGGCCACGCTCGGGTTGCCGGCCTCGGTCCAGGCGGCCAACCGCTCGGCGACGTGCGATTCGCCCAAGCCGTAGGTCTTGAAGGTGCGGGCTTTGAACCGCGCCGTCGGGAAGGCGAGCCGAGGCTCCACCTGCTCGGTCCACATGGGGAGCAGCTCGCGCGGCGGTCCGGGCAGCGCGACGACGATGGCGGGGCGACCCCCAGCCAGTTCCGCCGCGACCCGTGCGAACCAACCGGGTGCGGTCCCGTTCGGGTTCGGGAGCGCTTCGGCCGATGGGACGAGCCAGGCCTGCTTGAGGTTGCGCTCCGGCATCGATCGCTGCGAGCGGGTGAAGAAGGCCCGCAGGTCGGCCTCGAGGACCGGATCGACCGCTGGGGTCTCCCCGAGCAGGTCGGCGATCGCCTCGCGCGTGAGGTCGTCGTCGGTGGGGCCGAGGCCGCCGCTGAGCACGACCAGGTCGCTGCGCGCCACCGCTGCGCGCAGCGCTTCGGTGATCCGGCCGCGGTTGTCGCCCACTCGCTGGGACCACAGGACGTCGACGCTGCGGTCGGCGAGCCGTTGGGCGAGCCAGGCGGAGTTGGTATCGACGATCTCGCCGAGCAGGAGCTCGGTGCCCACCGCGAGGAGCTCGGCGCGGCGGACGTCGTGGGTTCGGTTCGGAAGCATGGGCGAGGCTACCGCTGCAGGCGCGGTCGCGGCAGCGGTCGAACGCCGCGAGCGACTCGGGGTCCTCGGCACGGTTCTCGTCGAAGGGCGGTGCTAGCATGCCGCATGAACCGTCAGAACCCCAAGAGCGCCGTCCTGCACGAGATGAGCGCCGAATGAAGCCCACCACGCTCGGCGCCCTGAAGGCCTCGCCGTTCGCCGCCAACGCCGGTCGCAGCGTGCACGACGAGCTGCGCGCGAACCTGATCGGGCGCCTCCGCGAGCGCCGCCCGGTGTTCCCGGGCGTGTTGGGCTACGACGACACGGTCGTGCCGCAGCTGGTGAACGCGGTGCTCTCGCGCCACCACTTCATCCTGCTCGGGCTGCGCGGTCAGGCGAAGACGCGGTTGCTGCGCTCCTTGACCGATCTGCTCGACGCCGAGGTGCCGATCATCGCCGGCGCCGAGCTGCCCGACGACCCGCTCGCGCCCGTGACGGTCGAGGGGAAGGCGATGGTCGCCGAGGCTGGGGATGCCACCCCGGTCGCGTGGCTGCCGCGCGAAGCTCGGTACGTCGAGAAGCTCGCGACCCCCGACGTCACGGTGGCCGACCTGATCGGCGACGTCGATCCGATCAAGGCCGCCCGCCTGGGCACCCAACTCGGCGACCCGCGCGCCATCCACTACGGGCTGCTCCCGCGCGCCAACCGGGGCGTCTTCGCGGTGAACGAGCTGCCCGACCTGGCCGGCAAGGTGCAGGTGGCGCTGTTCAACGTGATGCAGGAGGGCGACGTGCAGGTGAAGGGCTACCCGCTGCGCCTGCCGCTCGACGTGGTGCTCGTGTTCAGCGCGAACCCCGAGGACTACACCGCCCGCGGCAAGATCATCACCCCGCTCAAGGACCGCATCGGGAGCGAGGTCCGGACGCACTACCCGCGCACCGTCGAGGACGGCATGCGGGTCACGGCCCAGGAAGCCTGGGTAGTCCGCGACACCGGCGTGGTGGTGCCGGAGTTCGTCGCCGAGATCGTCGAGGAGGTCGCATTCCAAGCCCGCGACGACGCGCGCGTCGACAAGCACGCCGGCGTCTCGCAGCGTCTGCCGATCAGCCTCCTCGAAGCGGTGGCGTCGAACGCGGAGCGCCGCGGCCTCCTCTTGGACCGCCCGCCGATCGCCCGCACCTCGGACCTGTACGCGGCCCTGACGGCCATCACGGGCAAGCTCGAGCTCGAGTACGAGGGGGAGCTGAAGGGGGGCGAGGCGGTCGCGCGCGACGTGGTGCGGCGCGCGGTCGGCCACGTGTTCGGGCGCCGCCTCGGCGCCACGTCGGTCGACGACGTCGTCGCCTGGTTCGGCGAGGACCAGAGCGTGCGGATCGGCGAGGACCTTCCACCCGACGCGGTGCTCGAGCTGGCAGCGACCGTGCCGGGGCTCCTCGACGGCGCGCGCGCCGTCGCCGAAGGTGATGGGGCCGACGCGCTCGCCGTGGCCGTGGAGTTCGTCCTCGAAGGGCTCGTCGCGCGCCGCGAGGTGGCGCGCTCCGAGGAGCGCGGCTACGTCGCGGCCGAAGCCGACCCAATCGCCGGACGGGCGCCGCGCCCGCGCTGGAACTGAGCACCCGGAGCCGCATGAAGGCCGTCCGCTACTCCAAGTACGAGGCGACGCTCGAGGACCTCGACACCGCCGACCTGATGGCGATGCTCCAGGACCGGCTCTTGGCGTCCGGGTTCGAGCGCGACCCGTACGACCCCGACCCCGACGCGCGCCCCACCCTCGAGGACCTGTACGAGATGATCGCCGAGGCGCTGCTCGAGGCCGGCCTGGTCGGCGACGACCTGCTCGACGCCGCGATGGCGTCCGACGACTGGCGCGCGAGCGAGCTGGGGCGGATCGTGCGTTCGCTCGCCGAGCGGCTGGAGCGCGACGGGTACCTCCGGCCGGGCGAGGGTGAGGCGCCGGGCGCCGCCGCGCCCGGGGCCGTGGGGGAGGCGCAGGACCCAGGGGCGGCGCGCTTCGAGCTCACCGACAAGTCGATCGATTTCCTCGGCTACCGGACGCTCAAGGACGTACTCGGCGCCGCAGGCGCCGCCTCGATGGGCGCCCACCAGACCGACGCGGTGACCACCGGCGTGGAGACCACCGGCGCGTCGCGGCCGTACGCCTTCGGTGACGCGCTCAACCTCGACGTCACCGAGACCTTCAAGCAAGCGGCGCGCCGCGGCCTCGAGAACGGGTTGGTGCTCGAAGAGGGCGACCTGTGGGTCCACGAGAGCGAGCTGACCTCGAGCTGCGCCACGGTCGTGCTGCTCGACTGCTCTCACTCGATGATCCTGTACGGCGAGGATCGCTTCACGCCCGCGAAGCGGGTGGCGCTCGCCCTCGCGCACATGGTGCGCACGCAGTTCCCCGGCGACACGGTGCGCTTCGTGCTCTTCCACGATTCTGCGGAAGAGGTGCCGATCCACCGCTTGGCCACGTCGCAGGTCGGCCCGTACCACACGAACACCGCCGAGGGACTGCGCTTGGCGCAGAAGATCCTCGCGCGCCAGCGCAAGGACATGAAGCAGATCGTGATGATCACCGACGGCAAGCCGTCCGCGATCACCCTGCCGGGCGGGCGCATCTACAAGAACGCCTATGGACTCGATCCGTTGGTCCTGGGCGAGACGCTGCGCGAGGTCGGCGCCTGCCGGCGGAGCGGCATCCAGGTGAACACCTTCATGCTCGCGCGCGATCCGGAGCTCATCGCTTTCGTGCAGCGCGTCGCGCGCATGACCCGTGGCAAGGCGTACTTCACGACCCCGGGGACGATCGGACGCTACGTCCTGCAGGACTTCCAGGCGCGGCGCACCAAGATGGTCAACTGACGGACGGACTAGTCGAGGCGGCGCGTCAGGCGGTCGACCGCCTGGACCGACGGCGCGTGGTTCGGGTCGACCGCTCGAGCCGCCTTGTAGGCCGCTTCCGCTTGCGCCAGCTCGCCGAGCGCTTCGTAGGCTTCGCCGAGTCGGAACCAGGCCTCCACGTAGACCGGACCGGCCGGTCGGGCGAGGCCGGGATCGTTCGCTTCGAACACGTCGAGCGCGCTTCGGAAGGCCGCTACGGCTTCGCCCCAGCGCTCGAGCGAGCCGAGCACGCGCCCGCGGGCCAGGTCGGGCCAGGCCTCGACTCGGCCCTCAGACGTCTCGGCTGCTGCGGCGAAGGCCGTGAGCGCGTCCTCGACGAGGCCGTTCTGCCAAGCGATGCGCCCCCAGTCCATGGCGTACGTGTAGCCCGGTTGGCGCAGGAAGGCGATCTGAAGCTGCCGGGCGGCGCCGACGCCGTCGCCCTGGGCGGCGCGGATGAGACCCCCCAGGTGCACGTGCGCCGCGGGCACGCCGCCCTGCACGAGCGACGTGGCGACCTCGAGGCGTGCGGATGCCCCAGCCACGTCGCCGGTCAAGAACAGCGCGGTCGCCAGCAGCAGGTGCGCCTCCGGGTCGTCGGGGCGCGCGTCGACGAGGTTGGGTCCGTTGAGCTGAGCGGCCGAGTTCCAGTAGCCGCGCGCGAGCAGGTCGCGCATGGCGGACACCGGGTCCTGAGCGTGGCCTACGCCGCTCGCGAGGGCGAGGAGGAGGCCGAGGGTCAGGACCGGGGTGGGTGCGCGCACGAGCCAGTCTACGGGTGCACCGATGAGCGCACGTGAAGCGCTTCGCGCAGCAGCCAGTCGACGCCCGCTTCGGCCAGCGCCCGCTCGCGCGCGACGGCGGTCGCGTCCAGGTAGGGGGCCGCCATGAAGGGCGCCAGCCCGGCGGCCGCGGCCGCCACCCCGGCGGCGTCCAACGGCGTCGGAACGACGGGGGCGCCGATGCGCGCGCCGAAGCCGGTCACCTTGGGGTCGTACGCGAGGCCTGCGACGGGCGCTCCGGCGACCACTCCGAGGACCATCCCGTGCAGCCGCCCGCTCACGAC
>JAGXHO010000222.1 GCA_024636105.1 Trueperaceae bacterium
CCCGCGCCGACGCGGGGTGGACGCTGCCGGGCGCACCGTTCTTCCTGGGCGCGCTGCTCTTCGCGGTCGCCTTCGCCTTGAGCCGACGCGCGGCGCGGCGCGCCCGACGGGCGAGCGTGGCCCCCTCCGACGACGCCTCCGTGGACGCCGTAACCGGGGTCGTGATCGACCCCTCGTCCGCGGGCGTTTGAGCCGGAGCGCGGCGTCGCAGCGCCGGGCGCGCACATGCAACCTCGATGCAACCTCGTTCGTGCGCGTATGGACGTGGCAGGGTCGCCGTGGTGGCAGCCTGAGCGTCCCTGACCGACCAACACCCCGCCGTCGCCCCGTATCCTCGCGCAGGACCTCCTCCGCAGTCGGGCACGGCGGGGGCGTTTTGGGGCATCAACCGTCGACCGAGACGTCGATCGGCGTGGCGGGCGGGCCCTCGGTGAGCAGCGCGGCGAGCCGCTGCCCGAGCCTCGGCGGGAACACCCGCTCGGAGGTCGCCGCGAGCTCGGCCAGCGTCCACCAGCGGTACCCACGGAAGGTGCGTTGCTCCCTCGGGTCGAACGCGGTCGGGCGCGGCGTCGGCCGCGCGACCGCGACGCGCGCCAGGCGGTACGCCTCCTCGAAGCGCCGCACCTCGTCGTCCACGAGCAGGTCGACGGTGCGACGCCACACCCAAGCGCCCCACGCGACGTCGTCGAACCCCGTCTCTTCGTGCAGCTCGCGCGCGAGCCCGGCGGCCGGGTCCTCGCCGGGATCCAGGCCGCCGCCCGGCGGGAACCACGCCGGCGCGTCGGTGGTCGGCGCGCCCGGTCGCCGCACCCCGGGATCGACGAACGCCTGGAGCAGCACGCGATCGGCCGGGTCGAGGAGCAGGACGCGCACCGTCGGCCGCGAGCGCGCCGGTACGGCGTCGGCCGGCGGTCGCTCGGTCAGCGGCAACCCAGCGCGGCGAACGCGTCGTTGAAGCCGGTCGTCTCGGTCGTGAACGTGATGGCGGGGAGGCCCGCCCGACGCGGCTCCATGCGCACGGTGACGTCGACGACGCCGCGCAGGAAGCGGATGAGCCGCTCCTCCGTCGGGTCGTCGGGGATCTGGGGGGCGCCGAACGGACCGACGGTCACCGCCGTCGTCAGGAAGTCGACGCTGCCGGACCGGAAGGTGGCGTCGTACACGTCGCCCTCGGCGAGACCGTAGGGACCGACGTCGATCTCAACGCCGTTGCCACCCTCGACGCAGTAGAGGCCGAGCGCTCCGTCGGTGGCGGCGCTGAAGATGCCGGCGGCGTCCTCGGCCGGCGACCAGCTGCCGATCGCGTCGGGAGCGCCTGGCGACGAGGCGGGCGCCTCACCGCACGTGAGCTGCGCGAGCGCCGCCGAGAAGCCGCGCACGTCGTATTGGAAGGTGCGTTCCGGGACGCCGGCCGCCGGGTCGGCCTGCACCCGCAGGGCCAGGTTCGCGGCGCCGGCGAGCCCCGCGAACAGGGCGTCGTTGTTCTCGAAGTACGCCACCGCCTCCTGAACGCCGATCTCATCGGTCAAGAACCACGTCTGGGTGGCGACCGGGCCCTGGTCGAAGCGCACCAGGACCGAGGCGTCCCCTTCGGAGGTCGGTGTGATCGCGAACGGTTCGGCGGCGATCCAGGCGCTGACCTCGTAACCGTTGGGCGACTGGTCGTCGCAGCCGACGATGAGGACCGCGTCGTTGGCCGGGAGGTCGTCCGGGTGCTGGTACGCCGATATCCAGATGGAGCCCAGCCCCAGGTAGCTGAACAGGTCGAACTCGCTCTCGACGTTCCACGCACCCGTTCCTTGGGCGTGGCTGGTGGTCGTCAGCAGGGCGACGAGGAAGACGGCGAACGTGGTCAAGACGCGGCGCATGGACGACCTCCAGAGCGACGGGACGGTGCCCGCGCGTGGGTGTGGGCCGATGCTAACCGGTCGATCCGGCCGGGAGCCGTGCCCCGGTCTTGGGGCGCGATGGGCGCGGCCGGGCCGCGCGGTAGATTGCGTGCGTGGAGGACGGCGAACTAGGGCAGGTCGCGGCATCGACGGCGCGGGAGCGCGTGTTGGAGGTGGCCGCCCGGCTGTTCCAAGAACACGGTTTGGCGCGCGTGACGATGCGCGACGTGGCCGACGCCCTCGGCATGCGCCAGGCGTCGCTCTACCACCATGCTCCGGGGGGCAAGGCGCAGCTGTACCGCGAGGTGTTCGAGCGCATGATCGCGCACCACCGTGCGGGCCTCGAGCGCGCGATCGCCGCTTCCGGTCCCGACCTGCGCGCCCGCTTGCGCGCGGTCGCGAGCTGGTACGGCACGCAACGCCCCATGAACTTCCTGCGCATGATGACCTCCGACATGCCTTCGCTCGGCGCCGACGAGGCGCGGGCGCTGGCGGCGCCTGCGTACGCAGCGCTCATGCGCCCCATCCGCGACGCGTTCGCGGAGGCGGCGGCCGCGGGCGCGATCGCGGCGCGCGACCCGGACCTGCTCGCCGGCTCCTTCCTCGCCGTGCTCGACGCGGTCGATTTCGCCGAGGCGCGCGCGTACGGTTCCGCCGATCGGGTCGCGATGGCGCACACGATGGTCGACGTCCTCCTCGACGGGTTGACGGTGCGTCCGTGAGGCGCGGTGCGTGGCCCTCGTGGGCCCCCGCCATGGGCGCGTTCTTCGCGGGCGCGGTGCTGGTCAGCGCGCTGGGCGGGCCCGTGCTGGTGGGCCTGATCGTCGGCGGCTTGGCCGCCTGGCTCGTCCCCATGACGTTCCGGGCGCCCCCTTGGACGCCGCGTGGGCGCGCCGTGTGGCGCGCGCGCGGGAGCGCCCTCGGAGGCCTCGCTCGAGGCGCCCGCGCCTGGTGGGCGTTGGCCCGGCCCGGGCGGCAGGCCGGTCCCTACGCATCTCGCGCGCCGGTAGACGACGCCGACGTGGCCTGGACGGTCGACCCGAACGACGCGCGCGAGGGCGCCCGCTTCGACGCCGCCTTCGCGGTCCGCTGCGAGGTGGTCACCGACCGCCTGCAGGTGTGGCACTCGACCGACACCGGCCGCGCGTACGAGATCGACCTGCGCCGGGCACCGGCCGAGGCGCGCCCTGGCGACCTGGGCTGGCTCGCGTTCGAGGCGGGCCGCCCGCGGGTTCGGATCGAGCGCGACCGGAGCCGCGTCCTCAACTGATCGATCCGAGCCCGTGTGCGTCACGGCGACCCGCCCGGGTCGGGTGCATGCTGCGGTATGGACCTCGACGAGGCGCGCAGCCGTTTGGCGGTAGGGGTCGACTCGATCGAGTGCCTCGTCGCCGGGATCGGCGAGGAGGAGGCCGAGTACCGTCCGAGTCCGGACGCATGGAGCGTGCTCGACGTGCTCGGCCACCTGCTCGACGAGGAGAGCGCCGACTTCCGGGCGCGCATGCGGACGACCTTGCAGGACCCGGAGCGGCCGTGGCCGCCGCTCGACGCGGACGCCGCCGTGGTGGCCGCGCGGCGCGGCAGGGCCTCGGCGCGCGCGTTGGTCGAGCGCTTCAGCGACGAGCGGGCCGTCTCGCTGGCGTGGCTCGCGACGCTCGACGCCCCCGAACTCGATCGCGCGCACGTCGCCAACGGACGGCGGTTGCGGGCGGGCGACGTGCTCGCGGCCTGGGTCGCCCACGACCTCCTGCACCTCCGTCAATTGACCGGGGTGCGCCTCGCCTGGTGGGCGCTGCAGGCGGCGCCGTACGAGGTCGGGTACGCGGAAGGTCAGGACCGCCGTGGAGGGTCGTCGGCGTAACCTTCGTCCCGACCGACCTGGGCCCAGACCGCTTCGAGCGCGTCGGCGGCGGCCCGCAGGCTCGCTGGATCGACGTCGGGATGGAGGGCGTCGAAGCGCTCGGCCGCGGCGCCCATGGCGAGGGCGTGGCGAGCACGGCCCGCGTCGGTGACGTGGGCCAACCGGCGGCGGCGGTCGTCGGGGTCGTCCTCGACGCGCACCAACCCTTCGGCCTCCAGGTTGCCGAGGGCGCGGGCGATCGACGGGGCCGAGCGCGCCAAGCGGTCGGCGATCGCGCCTGGGGAGTGGTAGCCGAGCACGAGGCTGTGCAGCACCAAGAAGTCGTCGTGCCGCAGCCGGCTGACCTCGGTGACGTACGGGTCGATCTGGCGTGAGACCAACCGTGTGAGTTGCATCGCGCGTTGGAGCACTCGGACGACGTCGGGCCGTTCGCTGGTTCGCATCAGAAAGCAGCATAGCGTTCGGCGGCACCTTCGCGGTGCCACCGAACGACGTTGAGGACGCAGAGAACGCGGGTTGGGCGCTCAGCCCTGCTGCGTGACCTGTACGTCAATCGACAGCTTGACGTCCTCGGACACGAGCAGCGCGCCAGCCTCGAGGATCTTGTTCCAGGTCAGGTCCCAGTCCTTGCGGTTGATCTTGCCGCTGGCCATCGCGGCGCGACGCTGCAGGCCCCATGGGTCGGTGATCGGCTCGCCGATCTCGACGTCGAGGACGACGGGCTTGGTGACGCCGTGCATGGTGAGGTCGCCCGTGACCTCGAAGCGCTCGCCCCCACGGGCCGTCACGCGCGTGCTCACGAAGGTGATCGCGGGGTGCGCCTCGGCGTCGAAGAAGTCCGCGGAGCGGAGGTGGGCGTCGCGGTCCTTGGTCCCGGTGTTGATGCTGGCGGTCGCGAGTTCGATGCGGATCGTGGTCGGGGCGCCGTTGGCGCCGGTCTCGACGGTGCCCGCGACCTGCTCGAAACGGCCACGGACGGTGGAGAGGCCCATGTGGCGGACGGCGAACGCGACGTCGGTGTGGGTGGGGTCGATCGTCCAGGTGGCGGGTGTGGTGGCAACGGTGGTCATGGTCGGGCTCCTTGCGGTGTGGGATGGGTCGGGGCGGCGCATCGCCCCTGCGGCCGAACGACCACACCGTACGGTCAAGCGCTCGAGAATGTCAAGCGCGCCAACCGATGCAGTGCGCCATCGTGTAGACTCCCCACATGAACGCGCACGACCACGCCTTCTGCCCGGTGTACGACAGCATCCAGTTGCTGCAAGAGAAGTGGGTGCTGCACATCGTTCGGGCGCTGCTCGAGGGGCCGCACGGGTTCAACGACCTGGGGCGCGCGGTCGGTGGCGTCAACACCACGACGCTCTCGGCACGCCTCGAGCACCTCGAGCGCGTCGGCGTGGTCGTCAAGACGATCGAGTCGACGATGCCGCCACGCACGCGCTACGAGCTCAGCGCCTCCGGGCGCGCCCTGCAGCAGGTGGTCGACGCGATCGACGCCTGGGCGCGCGCCCACATGCCGGCGTGCCGGGCGGCGGAGGCGGCCGAGTTGGCTGCCCCCGCGGCGCGGTCAGGCTCGGGTCACCCAGCGCACGAGTAGCCGGACCCCGAAGCCGGTCGCACCCTTCGTCACGTAGCCCTTCTCCGCGTCCCTCAGGTTCATGCCGGCGATGTCGAGGTGCACCCACGGGTAGTCGACGAAGCGTTCCAGGAACGCTGCGGCCACCGACGCTCCCCCGCGCGGCTTGCCGCTCGAGTTCTTGAGGTCCGCGACGTCGCTCCGCAGGTCCTCGAGGTACTCCGGCCACAGCGGCAGCGGCCAGACCCGCTCGAAGGTGGCAATGGCCGCGGCATCGATCTGGGCCGCGAGCGCGGCGTCGTTCGCGAAGCGTCCCGCCGCGATCCCCTGGCCGAGCGCCACGACCACCGCGCCGGTGAGGGTGGCGAGGTCGACGACGGCGCGCGGCTTGTAGCGCTGCGCGAACGAGAGCGCGTCGGCGAGCAGCAGGCGGCCCTCCGCGTCGGTCGAGATGATCTCGATCGTCGTGCCGTTCGCGGCCGTGAGGACGTCGGCCGGGCGGTAGGCGTGGGCGTCGAGCATGTTCTCGGTCGCGGGCACGATCGCCACCACCCGGCGCGCCGCGCGCAGCCGGCCGAGCGTGCGCATCGCGCCCAGCACGGCGGCGGCGCCGGCCATGTCGCCCTTCATCGCCTCCATGCCCGCTCGGCCCTTGATCGACACGCCACCGCTGTCGAACGTGACCCCCTTGCCGACGAGCACGAGGGGCGCCTCCTGGCCGTTCGTCGGGTCGTGCTCGAGCACGATGAAGCGCGGCTCGCAACCGGCGCCTTGCGCGACGCCGAGGAACGCACCCATGCCGTGCTCGGCCGCCCACGCGCGGTCGCCGACGGTGATGGCGAAGCCGTGGTCGCGCGCGAGCTCCTGGGCGACGTCGGCCAGGTGGTCGGGGGTGGCGACGTTCGGCGGGCGGTTGACCAGCTCGCGGGCGAGCTCGACCCCTTCAGCGACCGCCTCGGCCCAGCGCACGGCGTCGCGGGCGGCTTCGAGACGCGGCTCGTCGACCGCCAGGACCAGCTCGTCCACGCCCGTTCCCTGGGCGTAGCGGTACAGGCCGAGGCGCGCGCCCTCCACGGTCGCCCCCGCCGCGGCCGCGAAGTCGAGGTCGGCGAGCCCGGCGCCGAGCGGGGCGACCCCGACGCCTGTCTCTTATACACATCT
>JAGXHO010000223.1 GCA_024636105.1 Trueperaceae bacterium
CACCACGAGCATCCGGGCGGGATCGAGCGCGTGCCCGTGAAGGCGGCCACAGCGCTCGATGGCCAAGCGCGTGAGCTCCACACGGTCCGAAGAATCGGACCCGTACCCGCCGAAGCTGAAGAACCGATTGAGGCGCGCGCGTTCCAACTTGATGTGCGCGGCCGCCTCCATGGCGCCTGAGACGATCCCGAGCAGCAGGCCAGCGTCCACGAGCCGCGGGAGCAGGACCTCGACACCCGGCATCACGCGGTATCCGGTCGACTGCTCCACTTCCTGGGTGAGACGGTCGAGGTACGCGCCGACCAGACGGCCCATCTCTCGCTCCGTGGGCTCGCGCCCGAGGACCCGAACGAAGGTCCGCCGGCCGACGTCGGGGTCCGTCATGCCCGCTTCCGTGAACTGGCCGATATCGGCCGGGATGCCGTGAAGGCGTTCGAACGCGTGCCGCCACGACTTGGTGCCGGCGCCCCCGGTGGAGATCAGCAAGCCGTCGACGTCGAACAGTACGGCGAGCGGCGGTTGTGTGACACGAGCTGCCTTCATCATCAGGGGTTCTCGACAATCTCGGCTCGAAGCCGGCCGCCGATTCCGCGGGATGCCGGCGACCCACCCCCTTGCCGGGATGCAGCGGGTGGGACTAGCCTGGCGCCTGGGGTCCGCACTTGTCAACGAGTTGCCGGTGCTGCCCGGACGGTTGCCTCGCTCTTCGAACGGGGTTTGGGAGGCAGCGTAAGGACGTTTCGACCGCCTGATCCCGTCGCGAACCTGCCGCGTGTAGCGCAGCGTCGCCGCGCCGCGATCGGCCCCGCGATCGGATCAACCACGGGTCCGGGTGCCCGGGTGCGCGCGCCCGCAGCGGCACCACGAGATGCACCTGTGGCTGGCTCCCCGCTCGAGGTGGTTGCTGTCGTCGACGGTCGCCACCGGCTGCTTCGTGTTCAGGTACGAGACGGCCCCGCTTCTCCACCAAGCGCCGGCACGGACGGGCCCGCCTCCGCGTTCCAGTTCCGTCGCTCGCGCTCTCGCTCGTGGCGCTCGAGGCGGTCGCATCGTCCCGCAGCGCCGCGCCGCGCCCCGTTCGCGATCGTGGCGCTCACGAGAGGCGGCCCTAGGCCCGGCGGGCGGCGGCGCTCACCGATGCCTCAGGGCTCCGTGAGGCACGGCGGCTACCCCTCCCGGGGGGCGCTACCATGGGCAAAGAGGTGATGGAACATGTCGCAGGATCCGCACCAGGGACACGAGCCCGCCGCGTCACCTCGGCGCAGACGTCGAAGCCCCGTGCGCAGCACCTGGCGGACCAGGCGGCCCAACTCGTCGCGCGCGTGGCATCGCAGCCGGCATGCTCACCCTGATCGTGGCCGCCTTTGCGCTGCTCCTGGGACGGTCGGCGCTGTGAGGCGCGTCCTCCCCACGACCGGTTCGTGAACGTAGTTCCTGGGCCAGAGGGACCGGAGCCCCTCGTCGCGACGCTGCAGCGCCAGGCCGTGCGGTACTTTCTCGACGAGGTTCATCCGAACACGGGGCTCGTCGCCGACGCGAACGAGCCGGGCGCGCCGTGCAGCATCGCGGCGGTGGGGATGGCACTCGGGGTGCACCCCATCGCCGTGCGCCTCGGGCTCCTCGACCGCGACGAAGCGGTGCGCCGCACCCTGCGGCTACTCCGGGTCTTCCACGATGGTCCGCAGAACGACGGCACGGAGGCGACGGGCTTCCGCGGCTTCTATTACCACTTCCTCGACATGGCCACCGGCCGCCGAACGGCAGGGTCGGAACTCTCCACCATCGACACGGCACTGTTCCTCGCCGGTGTCCTGACGGCGGCATCGTACTTCGACCACGAGGCGCCCCGCGAGCAGGAAGTCCGCGCGATCGCCGACGCGCTCTACCGGCGCGTCGACTGGCGCTGGGCCCTCGACGGCGGGCCGACGCTCAGCCACGGATGGCGGCCCGGAGAGGGCTTCATCCCCTACCGCTGGGAAGGCTACGACGAGGCCCTCATCCTCTACCTGCTCGCCCTCGGATCCCCCACCCACCCGATCCCAGCCGAGAGCTACACGGCCTGGACACGAAGCTACTCGTGGAAGCGCATCTACGGACGAGAGGTGCTGTACGCCGGCCCGCTCTTCATCCACCAGTACTCGCACCTATGGATCGACTTTCGCGGCATCCAGGACACCTTCATGCGCGCGAAGGGCAGCGACTACTTCGAGAACTCCCGCCGCACCACGCTCATCCAACAGGAGTACGCGATCCGAAACCCACTCGGCTTCGCCGAATATAGCGACTGCTGCTGGGGGCTCACCGCCTCCAACGGACCCGGTCCGACCACCAAGGTGATCGACGGCACCGAGCGCCACTTCCTCGGCTACGCTGCCCGCGGCGCACCCAACGGCCCCGACGACGGCACCATCGCCCCCTGGTGCGCCGCCGCCTCGCTCCCCTTCGCCCCGGAGGTCGTCCTACCCACGCTCAGCCGCTTTCACGACCTCCACGTCGGCGCCTCCAGCCCCTACGCCCTCGTGGCCACCTTCAACCCCACCTACCGCACGCCCGACAGCGGCCCTGTCGGCTGGGTCTCGCCATGGGTGTACGGCATCGACCAGGGTGCGCTCGCGCTGATGCACGAGAATTACCAGACCGGCCTCGTCTGGAAGCGCTTCGGCCGGCTCTCGTACCTGCGTGCGGGACTGCGGCGGGCAGGCTTCGACGGCGGCTGGCTCACGACGGCGAACCTCGAGCCGTGATTCACCAGCGCGTGCGCGCGAGGCGCTTGCGGAACGCCAGGAAGTCGAGACTGCGGACGATCCTACTTCGTTCGCAAACTGCTTACTCCCGTGCGCGATGCTCCGATTTATACCCCATTAGGGTATATGGTGAGGTCCTCCCGAAGGAGGCATCATGTCCGAACTGACCGGAACGTCCCACGACGATTTCGCCACCACGCACGCGCGCCTCACCGCAGCACTCGCGGAACAAGGCTTCGGCGTCCTGACCCGCATCGACCTGCGCGCGACGCTACACGAGAAGCTCGGGGTCGAGCACGAGGCGCACGAGATCCTAGGCGTCTGCAATCCGCAGCTCGCGCATCAGGCCCTGACGATCGATCCCGACGTCGCGCTGCTCCTTCCGTGCTCCGTCACGTTGCGCGACGTCGGTGGTGGCGCAACGGAAGTGCGCGTCCTCGATCCCGAAAGAGCGTTCACGCTCGCGGCGCCCGCGACGCGAGAAGCGCTCGAGCCGCTCGCCCGCGAGGTCCGGTCTCGACTGGAGGCGGTCCTGACGGCGACGGTTCCTGACAGGACCGCGGCGTAATGGGTTTCGGGCTCGGGATGGGGGGAGGTGCAAGCATGGGCATCCTGGTGCTCCTGGTCGTTGTCGTTGTCATCGTCTGGTTCGCGCGCAGCGGCGACCTGGCGCGGTGGGTCGGTCAGCGCGACGTGCCGACGGTCGATCCGGCACTCGAGACGCTGCGGCGTCGCTACGCGCTCGGGGAGATCGACGCCGACGAGTTCGAGCGCCGCAAGGCAGACTTGGCGTGAGGTCGCGGACGCGCTAGTCGGTCGCGGCGCTGCGCACCGGTGGCCCTCGAGCTCGCTCGACGAGTTTGCGGTCCGAATATGATCCGGGGCATGGAGCCTACCCGACCCCTTCACCACCATCGGGCGAGCGTTCGAGCCTGCGCGGCACACGGAGCGAACGCCCCGCGACAGAGCCGTCTCGACGCCACCAGGAGTCGCAAGATCGTGCCCAGACGCCACGACGCTCGCCTCGAGAACCCGCGGGCCGGGAACGAGCCGTGACCGCGCACAAGCGGGCGACGCCGTCGCCTTCGAAGGCGCGCAAGCCGTGGTGGCGCCGCCGCCCTGCGGAAGCGGCGGCGATGGCGTTCGTGATCGTGGCCGTGCTCACCCTGATCGCGGTCCGCGTCACGACGAGCGCACCGAGGGCGACCCCAGCGTCCTCCGTTGCACCCGAAGTCCTCGCCCTCGGCGAGACCACCTACCTGAACACGTGCGCTGCCTGCCACGGTGTCGCGGGAGAGGGTGCCGCGCAGCCGGGCATCCCTGCGCCTCCGCTCGACGGCAGCGCCCATTCTTGGCATCACTCGGACAGTCAGATCATCGGCCTGATCCGCGAAGGCGGTGCGCAGATGCCGGCCGTCGGCGCTTCGTGGAGCGACGAGGAGGTCGAGGCGGTCATCGCCTACGTGAAGTCGCGATGGGCGCCATGGCAGCGCGAAAGCCAAGCCGGCACGCTCGGCGAGTGAACGTTCGTTCTGCGGGGCAATCGAGGATCGGCCGCGCCTGCGGGCCACGGCCGATCCTCGTGATCGTCCAGGATCGCTGCCCGCTTGCTCACGAGAGCGGTGCGCGCGACGTGCGCCGGGTTCCCGGCTGTTCGGCGCCTGCACCTTCGGCTGCTCCTCCGCCGACGGTGCGACCGCCCGGTCGGGCGGATCGCGGTCGAGGCCGACGACAGCGCTGCTCTTCGCCACCCGCTCCCGATCACTACTGCCGTTCTACCGCCCGAGGGCCTTGAGCGCGGAGCGGCGGTCGTCGACGGTGGGACCGAGCCACGGTGGCTTCTCCGGAGACGATCACCGCCGACCCCAACCCGTGCGCGGCCAACGGTTCGCCTGACGGCGAACGGCGGGGCTCGATTCGTGCTTCGCCCGCCCGCGTGGTGCTCCAGGCGTCCGAACACTGGTGACGGCTGCGGGCGTCGTGTCGGGCCTACGGCCGGGACCTACCGTCCGATCGGGTCGGTCGGCACGCGCGGTCATGGCTCGGAGAGCTTGTAGGCGATTCTCCGACTACCCACCCCTGGGGGGGTGGGATACGCTCATGACCGAAGGGAGGAGCCAACATGGATGCTTCAACCGTCCCAACCGGCTCCACGACGAACGACACGACGCGGGTGCCCGTGACCGGGATGTCGTGCCACTCGTGCGCCACCACGATCGAGCGGGAGCTCACGGCCGTACCCGGCGTCGCGTCCGCTCGAGTCGAATTCGTCGCGCACGAAGCGGTCGTCGAGCACGACCCGAGTTCCGCGCCCCGCGAGGCCATCGTCGCCGCCATCGGCCGCGCCGGTTACGGGGTGGCGAACGGCCACAACGACACCGCGGCCGTCGTCGACGGGGACACCGAAACGGCCGCCCATCAACGCGAGTACCGGACACTGATGGGCAAGTTCTGGTTCGCCGCCCTCATCTCGGTCCTCATCCTGCCGGTGGCCTTCCCGGAGCTGCCGTGGATGTACCTACCCTATCTGTTCGACACCGACCCTTCCGCGGGGCTGATTCGAGCGTTTTGGGCCGCCTCCGGCGTCTTGGCCATCCCCGTCCTAGCGTGGTCCGGGAAGCACTTCTTCACCGGTGCGTGGC
>JAGXHO010000224.1 GCA_024636105.1 Trueperaceae bacterium
GCCCTGTTCGACGGACTCGAGCAGGAACGAGGGCTGGCCGGCGATCTTCAGGTAGGCGGTGAGCGGGGTATCGAGGTCGGCGAGCACCTCGCGGAACACGGGCTCCAGCGCGGGTGCGCCGGCCTCGGGGGCGTGCGTGTGGGTCATGGGGCGTCCTCTGGTGGGCGAGCGGTCGACGGGGTCGGGTCCGCTACGCGGCGGCGCGCGCCGCGCGGGCGGTCGGGCGGACGTGGGGCCGCGAACGACGCCATCGCCGGTCCGGAACGCACGCAACCTTCGACATGCCGGAAGCTACCACGACCGCGCGGTCAGCCGTCCTCGCCCTCGGTCTGCGGCAGGAACATCCCGATCGCATGGAACCCGGCATCGACGTAGACGGTCTCGCCGGTGACGCCACCGCCCAGCTCGGGCACGAGCAGCGAGAGGCCGAGGCCGCCGACCTCCTCGGCGGTGATGTTGCGGCGCAGCATCGACTGGCGCCCGGCCTCCGAGTACATGTCGCCGAAGCCGGCGATCGAGCGCGCCGCGATCGTGCGCACGGGACCGGCCGAGATCGCGTTGACGCGCACGCCCTGCGGCCCCAGGTCGTAGGCCAGGTACCGCACGGACGCCTCGAGGGCGGCCTTGGCGACGCCCATCATGTTGTAGTGCGGCACCACCCGCTCGGCCGCGAGGTACGTCAGCGTCACCATGGAACCGCCCTGGGGCATCAGCCGCCGCGCCCGGTTGGCGACGGCCACGAGCGAGTACGCGGACACGTCCATCGCCAGCTTCCAGTCGTCGCGCCCGGTCTCGACGAACGGCGCCGCGAACGTGGCGGGCGGGGCGTAGGCCAAGGCGTGCACCACGAAATCGAGGTGCCCGTGGTCGCGCTCGAGGTCGGCGAACAGCGCGTCGAGCTGCGCGTCGTCGGTGACGTCGCACGCGTGCAGCGTGGCGCCGGACTGGTCCTCGGTCAGCTTCTCGAGCGTCGGCCGGAGGCGATCGCCCTGATAGCTGTAGGCGATCGTCGCGCCGGCGGCGGCGAGCGGCTGCGCGAGCGCCCAGGCGAGGCTGCGTTGGTTGGTGACGCCCATGACGAGCGCGCGTTTGCCGGTCAGGTCGAGCTGGTACATGCGTGGCCTCCGAAGGCGGGGCGGCCGGCCGCGATCGACCGGGCCGACCGAAGGGTGCGGCCGGGGCGGCCGACGGGACTCAGGCTTCGGTCATGAGGCGCTCGAAGCGCTCGCGCGCCTCGACGGCCCGGTGCTTTTCGCCGCGGGCCTCCCACGAGGCGGCGAGACCTTCCCAGGCGAGCTCCGAGAACGGTTCGTGTTCGGTCATGCGCTGATAGTGCGCGGTCGTGGCGTCGAGGTCGCCCCCTTCGCGGGCCGCTTCGGCCGCGGCGTGCAGGAGCGCGAGGTGTTCGGCTTGCAGCGCGGCGCGGGCGTCCTCGAGCCACGTACCGCTCATGCCCGTCAGGAAGTGCCCCGCGTAGCGCTCGACGGCCGCCCGGTAGTCGCTGGAGATCCGCGAGTCGCGCGCGCGCTTGGCGAGCGCGCGGTACTGGTCGACGTCGTACTCGATCGTGAACTTGTCCTGCAGGTAGTAGCGCCGGTTCGCCGACTCCACGATCTCGCCGCCCATCACCTTGCGCAGGCGGTAGAGCGTGGTGTGGAACGAGGAGGACGCCTTCGACTCGGTCTTGCCGGGCCAGAGCGCCTCGGCGACCTCGAAGGTGGTGGCGCCGCCGCGATGCTCGAGCAGGTAGAAGAGCAACTCGAGCGCCTTGAGCGACTCCCAGTCCAGGCGCTCGCCGTCGCGATGGACGCGCGGGTGCCCGAAACCGGTCACCGCGACCACGCCCTCGAGCGGTCGGCGCAGCTCGGCGATGCGCCGCAAACGCACCTCGACGGCGTCGAGGAGCTCCTCGGGGCGGAAGGGCTTGGTCAGGTAGTCGTCGGCGCCGAGCGCCATCCCCTTGCGCATGCTCGCGCGATCCTCGAGCGCGGTCAGGAACAGGAACGGCACGGCGCGCAGCTCGGGCAGGTCGCGCACCTTGCGGTAGAACTCGTACCCGTCGATCACCGGCATGTGGATGTCGCTCACGATCACGTCGGGGCGCAACCCCTCGACCATCTCGGCGAGCGCGTCGCGCGGGTCGTCGAAGGTCAGCACCGCGTACCCGCCACGCTGCAGCGTGCGTTCGGTGATCTTCAGGAGCGCCGGTTCGTCGTCGACGGCCAGAACGAGGGTCGTGGACATGAGCCGTCAGTCTAGCGCGCGCGCGCGTGGCGGCACGCGCGAAGCTTCACGACCAGGACTCGGTCTTCTGGGTCTGGACCAAGGCGGTGAACTCGACCGTGGTCCCGAGCGCCGCCGTCGCGAACTTGACGTCCACGACCATCTCGTCGCGGTCGAGCTGCTCCAGGTAGGCGTTGAGGCGTTCCTCGAATAGATCGAGGCTGTTCGACGTGATGGCCTTGAAGCGCGGGATGCTGCTCACGCGTCCTCCTCGGGGAATCGGGGCTCCGGCGCCCGGTCGAGCGCGTCCAGGAGCGTCCGGGGATCGTCGCCGATGATACCGTCCACGCCCGCGGCGCGCACCCGGGCCACGTCGGAAGGGTCGTTGACCGTCCAGGTGCTGACCAGAGCCCCGCGGCGATGCCACCGCGCTACCGCCTCCGCCGTCGCGCTCGGGTGCTCCGGATGCATCGCGTCCACGTGGAGCCACCCCGCCGGCCAGGGCGAGCGCAGACCGAGGGGCGCGTCGGCGCGCGCCACCCACAGGTAGCCGGTCCGCACCTCGGGAGCGCGCAGTCGGAAGCGGGTGAGCGCCACCGGGCTGAAGCTCGAGACGACCGTTCGGTCGGCGAGCCCTGAGGTGCGCAGTGCGTCGGCGACCGCCGCCGGCAGGCCGCGGTCGCGCCATCCGAGGGTCTTGAGCTCGAGGTTCAGCAGCGTGCCCGGGTACCGGCGCACGACCGCGACCAGCTGATCGAAGGTCGGCAGGTCTGGGGCGGACGCGCGCAGCGTGGCCAGGTCGGTGTCGACCACCCGGTGGCCCACGAGGTCGAAGTCGTGCGTCAGCACCAGGTGACCGTCCCGCGTGCGCTGCACGTCGACCTCGAGCCCATCGAGCCCGGCGCCGAGGGCCGCCTCGAAGGCGGCGACGGTGTTCTCCGGGAGCGAGCGGCGCACGCCGCGGTGGCCGAGCGCCCATGGACGCGGCCGATCGACGCCCGGTAGCGGACGCGGACGCCAGAGCGCGACCCGCCAGCCTGCGAGCGCGACGAACGTGGCCACGCCGAGTGCCCATGCCCAGTTCGGTTCCATGCGCCGAATCTACCGTCCGAGGCCACCGGACCGTGGGCAGGCGCGCGCTTCGCGGTGGAGCGCGCTGCTACGCTCGGTGCGATGAGAACCAACGCGGGGGCGATGGCGATCGACGTCGACGCGGCGGCCAAGAGTCGACCGCGCTCCGAGTTCGTGTTGCGGGCCGTGCAGCCGGCGGCGAACCTCGCCGTGCGGGGCGCGGCGCGCCTCGGCCTCGACCCCCAACTCGTGGTCTGGAGCCATTCCGCGCTCGGCGTCGCGGCGGCGGTCCTGGTCGCCGTGGGGGAGCCGGGCGCGTGGCGGATCGCTGCGGCGCTGCTCCTAGCCAAGGCCTTCCTCGACAACGTCGACGGTGGCCTGGCGCGGGCCACGGGCCGCGTCACGGTCATGGGCCGCTACCTCGACACGGTGCTCGACACGGTCGTCAACGCGCTCCTGTTCGCGGCCCTGGCGGTGCACGGACCCGGGATCTGGGGCGTGCCGCTCGCGCTCGGCGCCTTCGCCGCCCTCGTCGTCGTGCTCTCGCTCGACTTCAACCTCGAACGCCGCTACAGAGCGTTGCGCGGACTCGTGCCGCGCGACGCCGACCGTGCACCCGCGGGTGCACCCGAGCGCTGGTTGGCCGCGTTCCGAGGCTTCTACGAACGCTTCCTAGCGCCGCAAGACGCCGCGATCGACCGCCTCGACGAACGCGCGTTCGCGCGCCTGTCGGGCGCGCCGTACGCGGCCGCACCGCTCGATCAGCGCTTGGCCTGGAACGACCTGTGGAGCACTGCGACGCTGGTCAACCTGGGCCTTACCACGCAGATGGCGGTGCTCGCGGCGTGCCTCGCGCTGGGCGCGCCCTTCGCGTACGTGCTGCTCGTCTACGCGATGGCGGCGTACGTCGGTGCGGTGCAGCTGATGCGCGCGGCGCGCTTCCGCCGCGGCGGGGCGACGGCGTGACCGGCGACCGGTCGCCCGCGATCCCACCGGCCGGGGCGCACCCCGAACCCGGCCGCGGGTACCCGCTGGTCACGGTCGGGGCGCTGATCGTCGGCCCCTCGGGGCGCGTCTTGCTCGTGCGCACCCACAAGTGGGGCGACCGCTGGGGGGTGCCTGGCGGCAAGGTCGACCTGGGCGAGACGCTGCTGGCCGCGGTGCACCGCGAGGTGCGCGAGGAGACCGGGCTGAGCCTCGGAGCCGTCGCCTGGGCGCCGACGCACGAGGCGGTCGACCACCCCGAATTCCACCGCCGCGCGCACTTCGTGCTCCTGAACTTCGTGGCGCGCGCGACGAGCGAGGACGTGGCGCTGAACGACGAAGCGCAGGCGTACGCCTGGACCACGCCCGACGAGGCGCTTCGCATGGACCTCAACGCGCCGACCCGGGCGCTCGTCGAGCACTACCGGGCGCACGGCTTCGCGACGCCCGAGTTGGTCGCCGAGCCGACCACCGGCCGCACCGCGGGCCCGGCGATCGGCGGTCGGTCGTGACGCTGCGGTCGCTGCCCGGGCGCGGTGGCGCGCTCGTCACCGGCTCCGCCACGGGCGTGGGGCGGGCGCTCGCGCTCCTGTGCGCCCAAGGGGGGCTCGACGTGGCCGTGCACTACCGGAGCAGCGAGGCCGAGGCGGCGGACGTGGTCGCGCGCTGCGAGGCGCACGGGGTGTGCGCCGTGGCGCTCCGCGCCGACGTCGCCGTGGAGTCGGAGGCCCAGGGCCTGGTCGACGCCGCCGCCGAGGCGTTGGGCGGGTTGCGGGTGCTGGTGAACAACGTCGGCGCGTACTACCGCGGTCCGCTCGACGAGCTCGACGGCGCCACGTGGCGGCGCATGTTCGATTCGAACCTGCACGCCACATTTGCCACGTGCCAGCGGGCGGTGCCGCTGATGCGCGCTGCCGGCGGCGGGCGCATCGTGAACATCGGGTACGCCGGCGCCGAGTTGCTCAAGGCGCGGCCAGGGATCGTCGCCTACGTCGCTGCCAAGGCAGGCGTCTTGCACTACACCAAGGCCCTCGCCGCGACCGAGGCGGTCCATGGCATCACGGCGAACGTGGTCAGCCCGGGCGTGCTCGAGAACAGCGACACCAAACCGATGGAGGAGCTCCCCATGGGGCGCACCGGAACGCTCGACGAGATGGCCGGCGCCGTGGGCTACCTGTTGAGCCCGGACGCGCGGTACGTCAGCGGGGTCCACCTCGAGGTCGCCGGTGGCTGGAACCTCTGACGCGGCGCGGTCGCCCGCCGCCCCGTTCGATCGCGCGTACCCCGTCCGCGACGGCATCGTCGAGGCGCACCCAGGACGCGAAGGGCGCCTGCCGACGCGCGGCGCCGCCGGCTGGGTCAACGACCTCGCACCGAC
>JAGXHO010000225.1 GCA_024636105.1 Trueperaceae bacterium
CCAACATCAGCGCGGCGATCTTCCCGGTCTTGAGCACCGTCTCGACTGCTTCGAGGTCGTTGAACTGGACGACGTAGACGTTGCGCCGGGTGGCGGCGGGGATACCGTTCGTGATGGGCCGCAGGGCCAAGCCGGGACCGTCCTCGCGCGGCTGCAGCGCGTCGGCCGCGTCCATCAGGTTGAACGCGACGTCGTCCTCCCAGCCGTTGTAGCCGCCCTGCATCAGCAGGATGCCGTCGCGCCCCGTGGCGGCACGGGCCAAGCGGATCGCGTAGGCGGTCGCCTCGGAGCCGGTGTTGGTGACCTGCACCAGGTCGAGCGTCGGCACGCTCTGGACCAACAGTTCGGCCAGTTCACCCTCCCAAGGCGTCGTCCCGGCGCCGAAGAGCGAGGCCTGCCGCTGCAGCGCGGCGATGACGGCGCCATCGACGTCGGGATCGGCGTGGCCCAGGAAGTAGGGGGCGAAGGCCGCGTGGTAGTCGAGGTACCTGCGCCCCTCGACGTCCCACAGGTACGCGCCCTGCGCGCGTTCGAACACGATCATGGGATCGGTCCGGCGGTTCATCGAGAAGAGGCCGCCGGGGATGTAGCGTCGGCTGCGCTCCAGGTGGCGTTCGGTCGCGGTCGCTCCGGGGGTCTCGCTCACGCTCGGTTTCCTCTCGCGCGCAGGCGCAGGTCGAGGCAGTGCTTCGGCCCGCGTTCGCTATCGATCCGATTTTCGATAATATAATACACGACGTACCGCAGGGGACAGGACTCGACCGGCCTCGCCGGTCCGGATGGGGGGTGAGGTCCACGTGGTCATCGAACAGGTTCGCGCGCGCACCGTTCGGGTACCGCTACCGCGCCCCGTCCGGACGAGCGATCTCGTCATCGACGCACGGGAGTTCGTCTTGGTCGAAGTGCACGCGGGCGGCCACGTCGGCACCGGCTTCGGTTTCACCCGCGACGGGCTGGTCGCCGAGACGGTCGATCGCAACCTAGCTCCCCTACTCCTCGGCGAGGACGCCCGCTGGACGGAGCGCCATTGGGAGCGCATATGGCGCGCCACCCGCTACCTCGGGCGTCGCGGCCTGCTGATGCGCGCGATCAGCGCGGTCGACATCGCCCTCTGGGATCTGAAGGCGCAGGCGGCGGGCCTGCCGCTCTGGACCCTCTTGGGCGGCTACCGCGACCGGGTACCGGCGTACGTCGCCGGCGGCTACTACGGCCCCGCCACCGACCCCGACGACGTCGAGCGCGAGTTCCGCGGCTACCGGGACGCCGGCTACCAGGGCGCCAAGATCAACGTCGGCGGCCTGCCATTGGCGCGCGACGTCGAGCGGGTGGCGGCGGCGCGCAGCGGCCTCGGCCCCGGACCCGGGCTCGCCGTCGACTTCAACGGCGCGCTCAGCTCGTCGCGGGAGGGGGTCGCGTGGGCGCTGGCCCTGGAACCGTATGGGATCGACTTCCTCGAGGAGCCGTTCCTCATGGACGACCTCCCCGCGCTCCGCGGCTTCCGCGCGCGGTCGCCGATCGACGTCGCCATGGGCGAGGACGAGTCGGGCCGGTGGGCGTTCGCCGAACTCATGCGCATCGAGGCGCTCGACGTCGTGCGCCACGACGCGACGCTCGTCGGCGGCATCTCCGAGTGGACGAAGGTGGCCGGCATGGCGCTCGCGCATCGGCTGACGCTCTTCCCGCACTGGTTCCCCGAGATCCACGTCCACCTCGCGGCCGCCTTCCCCAGCTGCCGCGGCGTCGAACTCATCGCACCGGAGAGTGGGATCATGAACCTGGACGCGCTCATCACCAATCCCTGCACGATCGTCGACGGGCACGTCGCCGCGCCGACGCTGCCGGGTCTAGGCATCGTCTGGAACCGCGACGCCGTCGAGGCCCACACCCGGTGAACGGCCCGACGACCGACCGGTCATCGCTCGCGGGCCGGGTGGCGCTGGTGACCGGCGCCGCGCGCGGCATCGGCCTCGCGGTCGCGCAGGCCCTGGCCGAGGCCGGCGCCACGCTGGAGCTCTCCGACGTCGACGGCATCGGCGTCGACGCCGCGGCGTCCAGCCTGACCGGGGGCGCCGCCGTGGGTCGCACCGTCGACGTCGCCGACGGCGACCGGGTGCGGGCGTGGATCGACGACGTCGCCGCGCGCCGCGGGCGGATCGACGTCCTCGTCAACAACGCGGGCGTGCAGCTCAACCGCGCCGCCGCCGACTTGAGCGACGACGACTGGCACCGGGTGCTCGGGGTCAACCTCGACGGCGCCTTCTTCTGCAGCCGCGAGGCGGGCCGCGTCATGCGCGCCCAGGGGAGCGGCGCGATCGTCAACATCGCCTCGATCGCCGAGCGATTCGGCATGCCGAGGCGCCTCCCGTACGGCGTCTCCAAGGCCGGCATCGCCGCCCTCACCCGCGGGTTGGCCGCCGAGTGGGCGCCAGACGGCGTGCGGGTCAACGCGGTCGCACCCGGTTACGTCGAGACCGAGCTCGTGCGCCACGCGTTCGAGATGGGCCACATCGATCGCGACGCCATCCTGGCCAAGATCCCGCTCGGGCGTCTGGCGGAGCCGCGGAGCATCGGCGACGTCGTCGCCTTCCTCGCTTCCGATGGGGCCGATTACCTCACGGGGCAGATCCTCTACGTCGATGGCGGCTACTCGATCTTCAAGTGACCCGCCCGCCCGCCGGCGCGCACCGCCCGGGCGACGGGCGGCGCGCAGGTGAGTGGAGCCAGCGGCTGGGACGTCGCGCTCGTCGTGGCCGTCACCGGCATGGTCGCCGTCATGGCGCTACTCCGCGCGCCGCGGCGCAAGGCGCTGGTGCTGACGGTTCCGCTGCCCTTCACGATCGCCAGCCTGGCCGTCGGCCGCCCGCTGGACGCCACCCACGTGGCCGCCCTGAGCCTGCTGTTCGGCTACACCCTCGCCGTGCACACGCTGCACCGGCGCTGGCGCGTGCCGCTGGTACCGAGCATCGGGGCGGCGGCGACTGGGTTCGTCGCTGCCGCGACGCTCTTGAACCGCCTCCTTCCGCGCGACGACGCAGCGTTCTGGTGGGCGATCATCGCGACGCTGATCGTCGGCAGCACCCTGCTGCGGCGCCTTCCGCGGTGGGACGAGCCGGGGCTCCGCGACGCGATCCCCGTCCTCGTCAAGCTCCCGATCGCCCTGGCGACGACCGTCGCGCTGGTGCTGCTCAAGCAGGCCATCGGAGGCTTCATGACGCTCTTCCCCATGGTGGGGGTCCTCGCCTCGTACGAGAACCGCCACGGACTCTGGTCGAACGTGCGGCAGATCCCGGTCGTGATGGTGACGATGCTGCCGCTCATGGCAACGTCGCGGCTGACCGAGCCGCTGGTCGGCCTCGCGGCCTCCCTGGCCCTGGGTTGGATCCCGTTCGTGCTCGCGCTGGCGCCCTTCGTCGTCCGAGGTTGGCGCCACGAAGCGCCCCGGCCGCGGGCCACCGAGGCGCCCCAATGGAGGTAATCGACATGCATACGACGGGTTTGTCCGGACGTACGGCGCTCGTGACCGGCGCGAGCCGCGGCATCGGGGCGGCGATCGCCACGGCCCTCGCGGAGGCAGGCGCCCGCGTCTGCCTCACGGGCCGCAGCGCGGACGCGCTGCGAGCGGTCGCGACCGCCATTCGGCGCAACGGGGGCGAGGTGGTGTTCGAGCGTACCCACGACCTGGCCGAGCGCGACGGCGTCAGCGCCTTGGTCGACGACGTCGCGGAGCTCGCCGGTTCCGTCGACGTCCTGGTGAACAACGCCGGCATCGGAAGCCGCGAGGACCTGCAGCCGGTCGTCGCGTTCGATCCCGCCTTCTGGGACCGAACGCTCGCCATCAACCTGACGGCACCGTTCTTGCTCTGCCGGGCGCTGGTGCCGGCGATGGTCGAGCGGGGGTTCGGCCGCGTCATCCAGGTGGCGTCGATCAACGGGCGGGTGCCCTCGGCGTACGCCGCGGCGTACGTCACGAGCAAACACGGCCTGATCGGCTTCACGCGCGCCCTGGCGCTCGAGGTGGCCTCGCACGGCGTGACGGTCAACGCCGTCTGCCCGGGCCCCGTCGACGTCGAAGACGACCGGCGGATCACCTTCGACGCCGCCCGGGCCGGCACCACGGTGGCGGAACTCGAACGGCGCCTCACGCCGATGGGTGGGCGGTTGCAGCCGAGCGAGATCGCACCGATGACGGTGTTCCTGGCGTCCGATGGGGCGGGGTCGATCACGGGTCAATCCATCAACGTCGACCGCGGCATGGTCATGTCGTGAACCGCGTCTCCGCGGGCCATCCGAGCGTCTCGCACCCGCGGCCCATCTGATGTTCTATATTATATAGGAGTACCCAATCAGGAGGAGGTTGCATCGGAACGGCTGACACCGTCACAGGCCGCCTGGACGAGCCGTCGACCCAGGACGCCAACCATTCGAAAGGGAGTACTGCATGCGCATCGTTCGAACGTTGATCTTCGCGATCCTGGTGGCCGGTCTTGGGCTCGCCTTCGCCCAGACGCCCACGCACGGGGGCACCTTGCGGGTCGGTAGCAACTCCGACCCCGCCACCCTGAACCCGTACGTCTTCGGCAACGAGTTCGACCGCAACGCCTTCCGACCGATCTACGACCCGCTGCTCGACTACGACCTGACGACCTACGAGGTCGTCCCGGCCCTGATCGAGTCGTACGAGGTCTCCATGGATGGCCTGACCTGGACGCTGAACGTGCGCCAAGGGGTCACCTTCCACGACGGCAGCCCCATGACCGCCGCCGACGTCGTGTGGTCGTTCGAGCAGGCGCTGAAGCCCGAGGCGACCCGCACCGCGCCGCTGCTCGGCTTCGTGGAGGGCGTCGAGGCCGTCGACGACGCGACCGTGGTCCTGTCGCTCAGCCAGCCCGACCAGCTTCTCAACCACACGATGATCGACATCCGCGTCACCAAGGTCGGTGCCGACGATTACAACGCCAACCCGATCGGCACCGGCCCGTTCAAGTTCGTGTCGTGGGACCCGAACCGGCAGCTCACCTACGAGCGTAACGACGCCTATTGGGTCCCCGAGCTCCCCTACCTCGACGCGCTCGAGATCCGCACGGTGCCCGACTCCAGCGTCCTCGTCATCCAGCTGATCAACGGCGAGATCGACTTCATCTCGTCGGCGCCGTTCGGCCAGATCGCGCAGCTCGTCAACGGCGGGATGGTCACCGCGGTGCCGCCGGATGGCCGCGCGATGGGCTTCTACGACATCATCCTCAACACGCAGCGCGCGCCGTTCGACGACCCGCGCGTCCGTCAGGCGCTCAGCTACTCGCTGAACCGCGAGGCGCTCGTGCGCTCGCTGTTCGGGTACGCGACCGTCCAGTCGAACCCGATCCCGCGCTCCAGCCCGGCCTTCGCCGAAGACGCCATGAACTACGACGTCCGCGACGTCGAGCGCGCCAAGGAGCTGCTCGCGGAAGCCGGCTACCCGGACGGCGTCGAGTTCGAGATGTTCGTGCACCGCACCGGCGCCCTCGAGTGGGACACCGGCGCCCAGGTCATCCAGCAGAGCGCGGCCGAGGCCGGCTTCACAGTCAACATCCGCGGCGTCGACATCGGCACGTGGGTCGACTTCGTCTTCGGCCAGAAGGAGTTCCAAGCCGGCTTCTCAGCGAAGGTGCCGAAGCCCGTCGAGTACGACCTGATCGCCCACATGTTCGCCAAGACCGTCGGCGACGCGAGCGGGTACCAGATCGCGAACCCGGAGTTCTACGAGCTCCTCAACGCCGCCCGCTCGATCGCCGATCCGGCCGAGTACCAGGCCGCCCTGCAGGAGCTGCAGCGCATCGCGATGGCGGGCCTGCCCGACATCCTGATGGCGGGCCGCGTCATCCCAGCGGCGCACGCGCCGTACGTGGAGGGCTTCATCCACCAGGTCCAGGGGTCGACCATCTTCAACCGCGTCTGGCTCGATCAGTAACGAGCCTCCGCCGCGTAGCTGGGGGCGCCGCAAGGCGCCCCCACGCACGCACGACTCCCCGTCACCACAAGGGATCCCCTATGTTCCTGCGCTTCATCGTCGAGCGCGTGTTCCACATGGCCATCGTCATGTGGCTCGTCGCGACGCTCGTCTTCTTCATCTTCCGCATCCTGCCCGGCGACCCCGCCCAGTTGGTGCTGGGGCTCGAACCGAGCCGCGCCTCCTTGGAGGCGTTGCGCGAGCAGATGGGCCTGAACCGGCCCCTATTCGTTCAGTACACCGAATGGCTTTGGCGCGCGGCGCAAGGCGACCTCGGCCTCTCGATCAGCCAGGGCAACCGCCCGGTCGCCGACCTCATCTTCCCCGCCCTGTGGCGCACGCTCGAACTCGCCACGATCGGCGTCGTGATCGGCCTGATGGTATCCGTCCCGCTCGGCATCCTCGCCGCGCGCCGGGTCGGAACCTGGGTCGACCAGGTCACCCGGCTGTTCGCGCTCGTCGGGTTCAGCCTGCCGAGCTACTGGCTCGCCATCCTGTTGATGCTCGCCTTCTCGTACCAGTGGAACCTATTCCCGGCAGGGGGCTACGTGGCCCCGAGCGAGGATTTCGGCCGCCACCTCAGCCACCTCGTGCTCCCCTCGATCACCGTCGGCGTGGTGATGTCGGCCGTACTGACCCGCTTCATGCGCTCGGGCATGCTCGAGGTGCTGCAGCTCGACTACGTCCGGACGGCGCGCGCAAAGGGCCTCTCCACCGCCAACGTGGTGTACCGCCACGCGCTGCGCAACGCGATGATCCCCTTCGTCACGGTCGTCGGGATCAACTTCGGCGCCCTGACCGGAGGCATGGTCGTCACCGAGCAGGTGTTCGCCTGGCCCGGCCTCGGTTGGTTGATCATCCAATCGATCACCGTGCGCTCCTACGCGGTCGTCCAAGCAGCCGTGCTGATCACGGCGGCCCTGTTCGTGACCATCAACCTCGTCGTCGACCTTCTCTACGCGTTCATCGATCCGCGGGTCACCTATGCCTGACGCTGCGATCGACGCATCCGTGCTGGATCCCTTCGAGGCCGGCTCTACCCGCCGCATGAACAAAACCGTCCGTCGCCTCCTGCGCGACTGGGCGGCGGTGGCCGGCGCCGGCATCCTGCTCCTGCTGGGCGCCGCGACCCTGCTGGCCCCGTGGATCTTGCCGCATGGCTACGCCGAGGTCGTCGCGTTCCCGTTCGAGCCGCCGTCGGCGCAGTTCTGGCTCGGGACCGACGAGATCGGTCGCGACATCTTCACCCGCATCATCTACGGCGCCCGAGTCTCGCTCACGGTCGGCTTCGTCTCGACGGCGATCGCCGTCGCGGGCGGCATCCCCCTGGGCCTCATCAGCGGCTACCGCGGCGGCGGCATCGACACGGTCGTGATGCGGCTGATGGACATGATGTTCGCCTTCCCGGCGATCATCCTGGCGCTCGCGATCATCGCCGTGCTCGGGCCGAGCCTCGTCAACGCCATGATCGCCATCGGGGTCATGCAGATCCCCCTCTTCGCCCGCCTCGTGCGCGGCAACACGCTCACGCTGAAGAACCAGGACTACGTCCAGGCCGCGATCGCCTCGGGCGCCGGCATGGGGCGGATCTTGACGTTCCACATCTTGCCGAACACGATGTCGGCGGTCATGGTGCAGTTCACGCTGACCTTCGCCAGCGCCGTCCTGGTCGAGGCCGCGCTCAGCTTCCTCGGCCTCGGCGTCGCGCCGCCGACGCCGTCGTGGGGCGCCATGCTCGACACCGGCCGCAAGCTGATCACGATCAGTCCGCTCTACTCGGTCTCGGCGGGCGCGGCGATCTTCGTGACCGTGCTCGGACTCAACCTCGTGGGCGACGCGCTGCGCGACGCGCTCGACCCACGCATGGTCGAAGCGTAAAGGGGGCGCCATGGCGCTGCAGGCTGGGGTAAGTCGCGTCGACGTCACGCCGGCACCCGACATCCCGAACGGGATGTGGATGGCCCAGCGCCACGTGCGCGCAGAGGGCATTCATCAGGCGCTTTGGCTCACCGCGCTCGCGCTCGCGGACGGCGACGAGCGCGTCCTGCTGATCGACCTCGATTGGTGCGTGCTCTCCGACGCCCAGGACCGTCGCCTCCGCGCCGCCGTCGCGGCGGCGACCGGCGTGCCCGCCGAGCGGGTCCTCCCCTGCTGCACGCACAACCACGCAGGGCCGGTCACGCAGGACACCTACCAGGGCGAGGGCGCCGACGAGGTCGCCGCCTACGTGGCCGCCCTGCCCGACCGCGCGGTCGAGGCCTGCCTTGCCGCGCTCGACCGCCTCGAGCCGGCGCGCGTCGCGGCCGGCCTGGGCGAGAGCGACATCGGAGTCAACCGCGACCTCCGCCTCCCCGACGGGCGCGCCGTCGCGGGCCCGAACCCCGACGGTCCGGCCGACCGTTCGGTGGGCGTCGTCCGCCTCGAGCGCGAGGGGGGCGCGCCGCTGGCGATCCTGGTCAAC
>JAGXHO010000226.1 GCA_024636105.1 Trueperaceae bacterium
GTCCAGGAGATCCTCAACATGTCCGAGCTCGCCGGCTACCGCGTCGGCGGCACGCTGCACGTGATCGTGAACAACCAGGTGGGCTTCACGACCGGGCCCGACCAGGGGCGGTCCACCACCTACGCAAGCGACGTCGCCAAGATGCTCCAGAGCCCCATCTTCCACGTGAACGGCGAGGACCCCGAGGCGGTCGCGCAGGTGATCGAGGTGGCGATGGACTTCCGCCGCACCTTCCAGCGCGATGTCGTGATCGACATGTACGCGTACCGCCGCTTCGGCCACAACGAAGGCGACGAGCCGTCGTTCACGCAGCCGCGCATGTACGCCGACATCCGCCGGCGTCCCAACGTGCGCGAGGGGTACCTCGAGCGCCTGCTCGCCCTGGGCGAGGTCACCCGCGAGGAGGCGGACGCGATCGCGGAATCGCGGCGCGAGCACCTCGAGGTCGAACTCTCGGTGGCGCGCGGCGACGACTTCAAGCCGACGTACAGCGCCTTCGAGGGCCTCTGGAAGCCGTACAAAGGCGGAAGCGACGCCGACGCGCCCGACGCTCGCACCGCGATCGATCGGGGCGAGGCCGAGCGCCTGCTCCGCGCGCTCGCGGCGGTGCCCGACGGGTTCGAACCCAACCCGAAGCTCGTGCGCTTCCTGAAGGGGCGCGAGGAGATGGCGGCCGGTGACCGTGGGCTCGACTGGTCGGCGGGGGAGGCGCTCGCCTTCGGCTCGCTGGTCGCTGAGGGCGTGCGCGTGCGCCTGAGCGGTCAGGACACCGAACGCGGCACCTTCAGCCACCGCCACTCGGTGCTCCACGACGCCGCCACCGGCGCGCGCCACCCCTCGTTCGACGCCGTGGCCCAGGGCGACGGCGTCTTTGACGTGCACAACAGCCCGCTTTCGGAGAACGGTGTGCTCGGGTTCGAGTACGGGTACTCGCTCGACTGGCCCGATGGTCTGGTGATCTGGGAGGCCCAGTTCGGTGACTTCGTGAATACGGCCCAGGTGATCATCGATCAGTTCATCGCTTCGGGCGAGGACAAGTGGCGGCGCCTGTCGGGCCTGGTGCTGCTGCTGCCGCACGGCTTCGAGGGCGCCGGCCCCGAGCACTCGAGCGCGCGGCTCGAGCGCTTCCTGCAGATGGGCGCCGAGGACAACCTGCAGGTGGTGGTGCCGAGCACGCCGGCGCAGATGTTCCATCTGCTGCGCCGGCAGGTCAAGCGCCCATGGCGCAAGCCGCTCGTCGTGATGACGCCCAAGAGCCTCCTGCGGCACCCACGGGCGCTGAGTCGCCTCGAGGACGTCGTCGAAGGATCGTTCGAGGCGGTGCTCACCGACGCGAGCGTGCCCTCCGACGGGGTGCGCCGCATCCTGATGTGCAGCGGCAAGGTCTACTACGACCTCCTCACCGCGCGCGAGGAGCAGGGGCGCGACGACGTGGCGCTCGTCCGCTTGGAGCAGCTGTACCCGCTCCGGCAGGGAGACGTCGACGCCGCGCTGGAGCGCTACCCCGAGGGGGTCGGCGTCACGTGGGTCCAGGAAGAGCCGGAGAACATGGGGGCGTGGCGCTACCTGCGGGTCCGCTGGGGCGATTCGGTCTCGGGCCGCGCCTTCGGCGGCGTGAGCCGGCCCGCTTCGGCGAGCCCCGCCACCGGGTCGGCGAGCGCCCACAAGCTCGAGCAAGCGGCGCTGCTGCGCGCCGCGCTGGGCGAGCGCGTCCCCGAGGAGGTCGTCGCGTGAGCGAAGCCACCCTTCATCCAAACGCGAGCGCCGGCGACCGTCGGCGCCGAGGAGCGTGACCATGGCCGTTGACGTCACCGTGCCCAGCGTGGGCGAATCGATCACCGAAGTGTTCGTGGGTGCTTGGCTCAAGAAGCCGGGCGACCGCGTCGCCAAGGACGAGCCGCTCATCGAGATCGAGACCGACAAGGCGACCCTCGAGGTGCCGTCGCCCGTCGACGGCGTGCTCGCCGAGCAACTCGTCGCGGTCGGCGGCTCTGCGAACGTGGGCGACGTCATCGCGCGGATCGACGCGGAGGGCGCCGGCGCGAGCGAGGCGAAGGACGCCGGCGACGCCGAAGACGCCGAAGACGCAGCGCCGAGCGAGGACACCGTCGACGCGGACGCCGCCGACACGGACGCCGCCGACGCGGACGCCGCCGACGCCGACGCGGACGCCCCTGGGAAGTCCGCCGCTGCGGAGCCCGCCGACGACGCCAAGGTCATGCCGGCTGCCGAACGGGCCCTGGCCACGTCGGGCGTGAAGCTCGAGGAGGTCCAGGCGACCGGCCCCGGCGGCCGGGTCCTCAAGGAGGACGTCGCGCGCGCAGCCGAGGCGTCCAAGAAGGCGCCTGCCCCGGCCGAGAAGGCGGCGGCACCCGCCGCGGCGACCTCTGCGGCACCCACGGCGACCGGCGACCGCGAGGAAGAGGTCGTCCCGATGTCGCCGTTGCGGCGCAAGGTGGCGCAGCGGCTCGTCGAGGCGCAGCAGACGGCCGCCCTGCTGACCACCTTCAACGAGGTGGACATGGGGGCTGTGATGGCCCTGCGCAGCGCCCACAAGGACGCGTTCGAGAAGCGCTACGGTGTGCGCCTCGGCTTCATGAGCTTCTTCGTGAAGGCCGCCATCGACGCGCTGCGCGAGATCCCGCAGCTCAACGCGGAGATCCGCGGCACCGACATCGTCTACAAGAACTACTACGACGTGGGCGTCGCGGTCTCGACCCCCAAGGGGCTCGTGGTTCCGGTGCTCCGCAACGCGGAGCGGCTGTCGTTCGCCGAGGTCGAGGGCGCGGTCGCCGACTTCGGGAAGCGCGCGCAGGCGAACAAGATCGCACCGGACGAGCTGCAGGGTGGGACGTTCACCATCTCGAACGGTGGCGTCTTCGGGTCGCTGATGTCGACCCCGATCGTCAACCCGCCGCAGAGCGGCGTGTTGGGCATGCATACGATCCAGGAGCGCCCGGTGGCGCGCGACGGGCAGGTGGTCGTCCGACCGATGATGTACCTGGCGCTGACCTACGACCACCGCATCGTCGACGGCCGCGAGGCGGTCACCTTCCTCAAGCGCATCAAGGACGCGGTCGAAGAGCCGGCGCGGCTGCTGCTCGAGATCTGACGGTCGATCCTGGCGCACGCGAACGCCCCCCGAGCTCCGAGCTCGAGGGGCGTCGTCGTGCGGGAGGTCGGGACCCGACCGGCGGCTCAGCGCGCGCCGACCGTGATCCCCGCGGCCTCGAACGAGGCGAGGTACGTCCCGTACCCTTCGGCCTCCAGGTCGGCGAGCGGCACGAAGCGCAGGGCCACCCCGTTGATGCACCACCGTTGGCCGGTGGGCGCGGGGCCGTCGTCGAACACGTGCCCGAGGTGGGCGTCGCCGTGCCGGCTGCGGACCTCGGTGCGCACGATCCAGAGCGTCCGGTCGGGGACGGTGACCACGTATTGGTCGTCGATCGGGCGGGTGAACGAGGGCCAGCCGGTGCCGGAGTCGAACTTGTCGAGCGAGGAGAACAGCGGCTCGCCGCTGATCACGTCGACGTAGATCCCCGGCTCGTACAGCGCGTCGTACGGGTGGCTGAAGGCGCGCTCGGTCCGGTCCTGGCGCACCACCCGGTAGGTGAGCGCGTCGAGCGAGGCACGCAGCTCGGCGTCGGAAGGGACCTCGCGCCACCATGCGGGCCGCTCCGCGCCGGCGCCAGCCGCGGCGTAGACGGTGGCGTCGCCGTCCCACACGCGGGCGATGAAGCGGTCGCGCCCCGAGGCCGAACGGTAGTAGCCGTACCGGATCGCGTTGGTCGCGTAGTAGTCCTGGCGGTAGTCCTCGGCGAGCCAGAAGGGACCGGCCTCCTCGATCTCCGTCGCGATCGGCGCGTCGAACTTGCCCGACGCACCCAGCGCCGACTTCGAGCCCTCGGCGCCCGCCCGCTGGTCCTCATCGACGACGAATATCGCCGAGGTGTAGCTGAAGCCGCGGTCGACGAACGAGCCCCCCGCGTCCGTCGGGTCGTGCATGCGCCAGAACGCGTCGAGCAGCTCCTGGTAGCTGACGGCGTCGGGCGCGTAGCGGACCTCGACCACCTCACGGTGGCCGGTGTCCTCGCGCACGACCGCCTCGTACGTCGGGTTCGCGACGTGGCCGCCCATGAAGCCCGAGCGCACGTCCAGTACGCCCGCGAGCTTCTCGAAGTCGGCCTCGGTGCACCAGAAGCAGCCGCCGGCGAAGTAGGCGACGGCCTCGCCCGGACCGGGCGCGGCGCCGTCGCCGGTGAACTGGGCGGTGGGGGCGTCCGCCATGGCGATGGCACCGTCGGCGTCGTCGCGGTCGGCGAGCGCGAACGCGACCAACGCCACCGCGAGGAGGGCCGGGATCGTGCGGAGGAGGGCGCGAAGTGGAGTCATAGCTGCACGATGCGGCATCTGGCGAGCGGCTTCCGCGTGCCAGGCGACCAACTTGGGCGTCGGGGCCGCCGCGTCGGCCAACCGCCGGCCCGCCGGACGACGCTCGGGTACCATGCCGCCGGAGGCATCATGGCCGAGTACGACGTCGTCATCATCGGTGCCGGACCCGGCGGGTACGTCGCCGCGATCCGCGCAGCGCAGTTGGGATTCACCGTCGCCTGTATCGAGAAGGAGCCCACCCTTGGCGGCACGTGCGTGCGCGTGGGGTGCATCCCCAGCAAGGCGCTGCTCGAGTCGAGCGAGCGCTACCTGGAGGCGCGCGAGCACCTGGCGGCGCACGGCGTGAAGGTCGACGGCGTGTCGCTCGACCTGGCCACGATGCAGCAGCGCAAGGACGCGGTGGTCAAGTCGAACACCGACGGGGTCGCCTACCTGTCCAAGAAGAACAAGATCGAGCGCGTCCAGGGCACGGGGCGCCTGGTGAAGGCGGGCGAGGTCGCCGTCGACGGCGAGGGCGGCCCCCGCACCCTGACGGCGAAGCACGTGGTGCTCGCGACGGGGAGCCGCGTCGCGCCGCTTAAGGGCGTCGCGTTCGACGGCGACCGGGTGGGCACGAGCACCGACGCGCTCGCGTGGGGCGAGGTGCCCAAGCACCTGATCGTCGTCGGCGCCGGCGTGATCGGTCTGGAGCTCGGCAGCGTGTGGCGCCGGCTGGGCGCCGACGTCACGGTGCTCGAGTACCTCGATCGCATCCTCCCCGGTATGGACGACGAGATCGCCAAGGAGGCGCGCAAGCTCTTCACCAAGCAGGGCATGACGCTGCGCACGGGCGTCGCCGTCACCGGCGCGACCGTGAAGGGGAAGAAGGTCACCGTGCACGTCGACGGCGGCGACGACGTCGTGGCCGACCGCGTGTTGGTCGCCACCGGCCGCCTTCCGAACACCGAGGGCTTGGGCCTCGAAGAGGCCGGCGTCCAAGTCGATGCCCGCGGGCGGGTGGTGGTCGACGAGGGCTTCGAGACGAGCGTGCCTGGCGTGTACGCCATCGGCGACCTCATCCACGGCCCGATGCTCGCTCACAAGGCCGAAGAGGACGGGGTCGCGCTCGCCGAGCTGCTCGCCACCGGGCACGGCCACGTCGACTACGGCCTCGTGCCCAGCGTCGTCTACACCGACCCCGAGATCGCGTCGGTGGGGCGCAC
>JAGXHO010000227.1 GCA_024636105.1 Trueperaceae bacterium
GACGACGAGCGCTTTCCAGAACGCGCTACGCGCGCGGCGGGCGCTCGAGCTCGCGCATGCCGAGACCGACCTCGCCGGCCTCGAACTGCGCGCGGCCGAGCTGCGCGCCGCCGCGGGCGCAGCCACCGCTGCCGAGGTAGCGCGCTTCGCGACCACCGCCGCCCGCGCCCGCAACGCCGTCGCCTCCGCGGCGTTCGAGGTGGAGGCCGCCGACCGCTCGCTCGCGCTCGCGCTCGGTGGCCCGCCGGGCGAGCCGATCGGTGCACTCCCCGATCCCGCTGCGCTCGTCGGCGCGGTGCCGCAGGCCTCGTGGGCCAGCCGAAGCGACGTGCTGGCGGCGCGATTGCAGGTCGCCGAGACCGACCGCACCGCCGACGCGACCCTCCGCGACCAGCTTCCCAGCGTCGGCTTCAGCGTCGCGAGCACCAGCGGCGACGCCGACCGCAGCCTGCAGTGGGGCGCCTCGTTCGACACCCGTACGCTGCAGCCGAGCGCGTCCCTCAGCTACGACCCGGACTCGGGCGTGCCCGGCGTCGGCGCCGACGGCACGAGCCGTTCGCTGGCGGTGGGGGTCGCCCTCCGGGTGCCGCTCGACCCGACGGTCGGCAGCGCCTTGGCGGCGGCGCGCATCGGGCGCGAGCGGGCTCGCGCTCAGCTCGAACTCGCCGAGGCGCGCGCCGAACTCGACGTCGACCGGCGCACCTTCGAGGTCGAGTCGGCGGTCGCTGACGCCGAGCTCGCCCGAGCCGCGGCCGCTCAAGCCCGCGCCGACCTCGCCGTGAGTGAGGCACGCTTCGCGAGCGGCTCGATCTCCGAGCTCGCGATCGCCCGCGCCCACCTCGACGCCGACCGCGCCGAGCTCGACGCCGACCGCGCCGACGACGGTGCCCGCCTCGCCGCGCTGCGCCTGCTCGACGCGCTCGCGATCGACCCCGGCCCACTTCCGGGACCCCAGGAGTGACATGCGACGACACCCGCTCGCCCTCGTTCTGACCCTGGCCTTGGCCGCGTCCCTCGGCCTCGCCCATGCCCAGGCACCGCTCGACCTCGAACGCGCGGCCACGCTCGCGGTCGACGTCGCCGCCGGCGTCCAGACCGCCCTGCTCGACCTGGATACCGCCGAGCGCGACCTCGCCCGCGCCGTCGCCGACCCGACGACGCTGCGGGTCGCCCGGCTGCAAGCGGACCACGCGGTCGCGCGAGCGGCCACCGCCCTGCGCAACGCCGAAGCGAGCGCGCGCGACGGCGCGGTGAGCGCGTACACCGCGGCTCTGGAAGCCGACGACCAGCTCGCGCTGGCCGAGGCCGCGCTGGCGATCGCCGCGACGGCCCGTGAGGCACTCGCGATCCAGTTCGAGGCGGGGGCCGCCACCCGACTCGACGTCGACCGCGCCGAGGACGACCGGCGCGCGGCCGAGCGCGACGTCGTAGACGCAGTCGCCGCCCGGGCGCTGGCCTACGACCGGCTCGCCAGCCTGATCGGCGCAGAGGACGCGGACCTCGCGCTCGAGCGCGCCCCCGAACCGCCGCCGCTGCTCGACCTCGAGGCGTACCTCGGCGACCTGCCGGCGAACGCGCAGCTGCAGGCGGCGGACCAGCAAGTGGCGCTGGCCGCGGCGCAGCTCGCAGCGGTCGACAATCCGCTCTCCAGCGCCCCCGCCGACGTCGCCGCAGCGCGCGACCGGGTCGAGGCGGCGCGGCTGCAGCGCGACGAGCAGGAGCGCAGCCTCACCTTGCTCGTGCGCCAAGCGCACAACGCCGCCCGGTCCGCCGAAGCGCGCGTGCGCGCCGCCGAGGCGGCGGCCGCCAGCGCCCTCGAGGAGTACGGGGTGCAGCAGGTGCGCTTCGAGGCCGGGAGCGTCTCGGCGCTCGCGCTCGCGCGCACCGAGCGTCAGGCGGCGGCCCAAGAGCAGGCGCTCACCGCGGCGCGGCATGCGTTCAACGCGGCGCTCCGGCAACTGCAGCTCACGTCGTTGGGCGCCCGATGAGCACCCCCGTCCGCCGGCGCGGGCGGCGCGCCCTGTGGATCGTGCTGGCGGTCGCGCTCGTCGCGGTCGGGGCGACGTTCGCCTGGCGCGCCGGCCAAGGCCCGGCGGCCACCACGACCTTGGCGGAGCCGATTGATCGGGGCACCTTCCTGCGTGAGGTCACCGGCACGGGCGTGGTCGAGGCCGTGCAGGAGCGCTCCTTGGCCTTCGCCGCCGGCGGCACGGTCGCGACCGTCGCCGCCGCCGAGGGCGACCTCGTCGTCCCCGGCCAGGAGCTCGCGCGGCTCGACACCGCCTCGGTCGAGCGCGAGGCGGCCACCCTGCGGACCTCGCTCGCCTCGGCGCGCGCCGACCGCGACCGCTTGACCGCGCAGCAGGGCGTCGACCGGCTCGACGCGCAGGCGGCCGTCGCGAACGCCGAGGACCAGCGGGTGCGCGCCGCGCGCACCGTCGAGGACGCCGAGCGCGACTTGGGCGTGGTGGAGCGGCTCTTCGCCGCCGGTGCCGCCGCACGCGACGAGGTCCGCACCGCCGAGGCGGCGCTCGACGGCGCCCGCCGCAGCCTCACCCAAGCCGACCTGGCGCTGCAGACGGCGCAGACCCGGCTCGGCAACCTCGACCAGCTCGCGGCCGCCCAGCGCGCGAGCGCCGCCGCCCAGGTCACGCAGATCGAGAACAACCTCGCGAACGTCGAGTCCCGGCTGTCGGACACGACGATCGTCGCTCCGTTCGCGGGGGTCGTCACCCGCGTCGGCATCCAGAGCGGCGATCTGGTCGGAACCCAGGCGGTCGTGACGCTGGCCGACACCTCGCTGCTGCGCGTGCGCGCGCGCTTCGACGAGAACCGCGCTTCGGAGCTGGTCGTGGGCCAAACCGCCGTCGTCGTGCCCGACGCCGACACCAGCCAGCGGCTCGCGGCCACGGTCGAGCGCATCAGCCCGGTGACCTTGCGCGACGGCGGCACGGCGCAGGTCACCGCCGACCTGGCGTTCGATCCGTCCGAGCCGCTCGACGCCGCCTTCGCCCGCCCCGGTTCGACCGTGACCGTGCGCGCGCAGGTGCGCCGGATCGAAGCGGCGCTGCTCGTCCCGCTCGAGGCGATCACCGAGCAGGACGGAACCTCGTTCGTCTACCGCGTCGAGCGTGGCGACGCCGGTACCGGCGTCGCGAGGCGCGTGGACCTCGTCGTGCTCGAGCGGAACCCGACCGTCGCCGCCGTCGAGGCCGACCTGGCGCCCGGCGACCTGATCGCGCTCGTCAACCTCGACGCCCTCACCGACGGCGCCGCGGTCGCGTTCCCGAACGTGGCACCCTGACATGCACGGCGGCGCCGCCCCGGTCATCGTCGCGCGCGACCTCGTCAAGACCTACACGCTCGGCGGTGGCCTGCAGGTGCACGCGCTGCGCGGCCTCGACCTCGACGTGCGGCGCGGCGAATACGCTGCGATCATGGGGCCGTCGGGCTCGGGCAAGAGCACCCTCCTGCAGATCCTCGGCTGCCTCGACGTCCCGACCTCGGGCTCCTACCGGCTCGCCGAGGAGGAGGTCGCCACCCTCGACGAGGACGCGCTGTCGGTGATCCGCAACCGCCGGATCGGCTTCATCTTCCAGGCGTACAACCTGCTCGGGCGCGCGACCGCGCTCGACAACGTCGCGCTGCCGCTGCTGTACCGCGGCGTGCCGTTGCGCGAGCGGCGGGCCATGGCGCTCGGGGCGCTCGAGCGCGTCGGCCTGGCCGACCGCACGCACCATCGCCCCAACGAGCTCTCGGGTGGGCAGAAGCAGCGCGTGGCGATCGCCCGCGCGCTCGCCACCGACCCCGACATCCTGCTCGCCGACGAACCGACGGGCAACCTCGATTCGCGCACCGGCGACGAGATCCTCGGCCTCTTCGACGACCTCCACGCCGAGGGGCGCACGATCCTGATGGTCACCCACGAACAAGACGTCGCCGAGCACTGCGAGCGAATCATCCGCATCCGCGACGGGGTGGTCGAGGCCTCCGAGGTCGTCGCGGCTCGGCGGCGCCCGGCACGGGCACCGGTCGCCGCCGAGCCGTTGGGGGTCTGACGTGCTGCTCGAGAACCTCAAGACCGCCCTCGAGGCGCTGTTCGGCAACCGGCTGCGCTCCCTCCTCACGCTCTCGGGGGTGGTCATCGGGGTGTTCGCGGTCACGACTACGATCAGCCTCGGCCAGATCGCCACCGCCGGCATCACCGGCGAGCTGCAGGCGTTCGGCGCGCAGTCGCTGTTCGTGTCGCGGGTGTTCGACGACCCCACGTCCGAGCGCTTCACCGACGACGACATCGAGGCGCTCAGCCGCCTGCCCATCGACATCCTGCGGTCGCGGTCGACCAACGTCTGGGCGGTCGCGGGCGATGTCCGCGAGCGCATCGCCGTCAACGGCACCACCGCGAACGCCCCGCAGGTCGACCGCTCGATCGAGCTGCGCCGCGGCCGCTTCTTCAGCGAGGCGGACGCCGCGCGCGGCGCGCCGGTGGTCGTGCTGTCGGCCGACGCGGCCGAGGCGCTCTTCGAGGGGGTGGCCGACCCGGTCGGCCGCGAAGTCGTGCTCGAGACGCCCGGCGGCAACCGCAGCTTCTACACCGTCATCGGGGTCAAGGAGCGCATCTCGGGAGCGCTGGGGGCCTTCGCCAACGACGTCTCCGGCGACGTGCCGCTCGATAGCCTCTACCGCGACTTCCCCGGCCTGACGCGCGGGGTGTACGACTTCCTTCCCATCACGATCGCGCTCGATCGCGACGCTGCGGCCATCGAGCAGCAGGTGCGCGCCATCCTCGACCGGCGGCGCCCGCCCGAGAGCTACCAGCTGCAGTCGATCGAGGGGGCGCTCGGGCTCTTCAACACCATCACGGTGATCCTGCAAGCGCTCCTCGGCGGCATCGGCGGCATCAGCCTGCTGGTCGGCGGCATCGGGATCCTGAACATCATGCTCGTCAGCGTCACCGAGCGGACCCGCGAGATCGGCTTGCGCAAGGCGCTGGGCGCGAAGCCGCGCACCATCTTGCAGCAGTTCCTGATCGAGGCGGTGGTGCTCACGGTCATCGGTGGGACGATCGGCGTGCTGCTCTCGATCCTGGTGTTGTGGGGCGTCGTCGCCGCGGTCCCGTTCCTAGACGTGTTCGTCCTCAACCCATGGGTGATCGCGATGGCGCTCGGCGTGTCGGTCGCGACCGGCGTGATCTTCGGGGTGTGGCCCGCGCGGCGGGCGGCGGCGCTCAGCCCGATCGAGGCACTCCGGTACGAGTGACCGAAGCCGCCGAACCGTCGCGGTCAGCCCGCCGGGCCCGTCGCGCGGCGCGCGACCTCGGCGAGGCGCGGGACGCCGAGCCGCAGCGCACCCGCGTCGAGGGCCGCGAGCGTGGCAGACGGCACCGGCACGCCTTCCAACGCTAGGAGCGCCTCGGAGCGCACCTCGAGCTCGCCGGGAACCCGCACGCCGTCCGCACCAGGCGGCGACGCGTCGGCCTGCAGCTCGTCGATCAAGCGCTCGACGTCGCGTTCGAAGTCCCCCACCGGGCGGGCCGCGGAGACGTCGATCGCCAATGCGAGGTGGCCCACGCCCGCCCGCTCGTCGGCGCGGTACGGACCCACGACGGCAGCACCGAACGAGCTCCCGGAGAGCACGCCCGAGAGCACGTCCATCAGGACGGCGATGGCGTACCCCTTGTGGCCCGCCATCGGCAGCAGCGTGCCGGCGATGCCGGCGAGCGGATCGGTCGTGGGCGCGCCGTCGACGTCGAGCGCCCAGCCGAGCGGCACGGGTTCGCCGCGCGCGGCCGCGGCGTAGAGCTTCCCGCGCGCGACCGCCGTGTTCGCGACGTCGAGCAGGAGCGGTGGGTGCCGTCCCGCCGGCGCGGCGATCGACCAGGGGTTCGTGCCCACGAGCTTCGACCGACCGCCCCAAGGCGCCATCGCCGGGCTGGCGTTGGTGCTCAGGAAGCCGATGCATCCGGCACGCACC
>JAGXHO010000228.1 GCA_024636105.1 Trueperaceae bacterium
CACCTTCTCGGCCACGATCGACGCGTCGCGCGGCCCACCCACCTCCGTGAGCAGGACGACGAACTCGTCGCCACCCAACCGCCCGACCGAATCGGCCGCCCGCACGCACGACACCAGCCGCTCCCCCGCCTGGCCGAGCAACCGATCGCCGGCCTCGTGGCCGAGCGAGTCGTTGACCTCCTTGAAGTGATCGAGGTCGAGGAACATGACGGCTACGTGCGTGCCGGTGCGCTGCGCTCGTACGACGGCTTGGTCGAGCCGCTCGACGATGAGGTTCCGGTTGGGTAGCCCCGTCAAACCATCGAAGTTGGCCCGGTGCCGAACCTCCTCCTCCGTCCGGCGCCGGTCCGTGATGTCGCGGAACACCACGACCGCGCCGATGACCTTCTCGACATGCTTGACCGGGGAGACGAAGTACTCCACCGGGAAGGAGCGCCCGTCGGCGCCCACGAACGCCTCCGTGTCGGCCTTGACGGCGCGACCGTCGGCCAACACGCTGCGGATCGGGCAGGCGTCCGCCTCTCCAGCCGCTCCGCGCGCCGCGCAGCGCAGGAGCCGCTGCGGTTCGGTGCCGATGAACTCGTCGAGCCGGTACCCCGTGGCCTCGAGGGCAGCCGCGTTCGCGAAGACGGCCAACCCGCGTTCGTCGACCCCGAAGATGCCTTCACCGGCCGCCTCGAGGATCGACTCGTTCCGCGCCGCCAACTGGAGCCGCGTGCGGTCCTGGACGAACAGGTCGAACGACAGCCGGCGCGCGCGGATCACGAAGAACCCGACGAGCAGGATCATGGCTACGGTGGTCGCCCCGAACGGCAACAGCGCGCCCCCCAGCACCGAGCGCCCGGGGTTCGGGGGCAGCCAGGCGACGAGGGCCGGCGACCCACCGCCCGCGAGCGCCACGGCCAGCGACGTGCCGGTCGTGGGTGGCGCATCGACGATCCGCATGTCGGCCACCCCCATGATGCGGGCGGCGTCGACCAGGACGTGATCCTCGAAGGAGTAGGCGTAGATCAGCAGCGCACCAGGGTCCGGGTTCGGCGGCGAGTCTTCGCCGTCGGGCGTGAACGCGACGGCGGCGGCAACATGGAGCGCGCCTCCGAACCAGACGAGGCCCGTGGCCACCTGGGACGCGTCGATCCAGGCGGGGCGGGCGCGCGCGTCGCGCAGCAAGGCGCGCATCGACGGCGTGAAGATCGTGCGAGGCAGGTCCGCGCGCGTCGGCTCGCCGGCGACCGTGAGGAGCCGTGCGCGGTCGGCTCCGTCGAGCGCCAAGCTGAAGGAGAGCCCGAAGCCGTCGACGACGAAGGTGCCGGCGTTCTCCTCCCACCAGACGCGGTCGTAGCTACCGGGGACCCGCTCGATCGCCTCGTCCCAGTACGCGTAGTCGCGGACCGAATCGGCGAGTCGCTGTGCCTGGAGCGTCAGCAGGGCGCCGAACATCTCCTGGTTGGCCCCGGCGACGACGCGGTCCTGCTCCTGCGCGGAGCGGACGAGCAGGATGGCGCCCAAGACGACCCCGGCGAGGACGATCAGGCCCAGCGTCCACACGAGGCTTCCGAGCAGCCGGACGGACGCAGGCGGGGCGGTCGCCGCGGTCGCCTGGTCCTGCGGCCGCGCGAGCGTGGACCTGGGACCGTGCATGAACCCAACCTAGACCGCCGGCGATTTCGGAACGATGACATACGACCGGCGGCGTCGGGACGCGAGCCCGCGTCAGCCTTCGACCGTGACCGCCCGCCCCTCCAGGTACGACCGGTTCGCCGCCACCACCGCGGCCACGGCCGCGCGGCCGTCGGGCCCACCGACGCTCGGCCGCTTTCCGCTCTGCACGCTCTCGATGAAGTGCGCCTCTTCGGCGCGGTACGCCTCGGCGAAGCGGTCGCGCCACGAGGTGTAGTGCGGGCCGACCGCGCCGCCCTCGCGGGTGACGCGCTGCGCGCCGGGGCGCACGATGTCGCCCGCGAACAGCACGCCGGCGCTGCCGACGATCTCGGCGCGCGCGTCGTAGCCGTAGTCGGCCGGACAGACGCCGTCGATGATGCCGAAGGCGCCGCTCTTCATGACCGCGCTGACCACGGCGACGTCGTAGAAGTCGGGCAGGGTCGCGCGCAGGTCGGGGCGCTTGCGCGCGGCCGCGCGGACGTGGACCTCATCGAACTCGGCGCCGGTCAGCCAGCGCACGGCGTCGAAGTCGTGGCTGTTGACCTCCGCGAGCATGCCGTTCGACGTCTTCAGGTCGTTCGCCCACGCCGGCGGCAAACCCGGGCCGCGGGTCAGCGAGCGCACCATCAGCACGTCGCCGATGGCGCCGGCGTCGAGCTGCGCCTTGGCCTGGACGAACGGCGGGTCGAAGCGCCGCATGAAGGCGAGCTGGAGCGTGACCTTGGCGCGCTCGCAGTCCGCGATCATCTGGTCGCACTCCGCGACCGAGAGCGCCATCGGCTTCTCGCACAGCACGTGCAGGCCGTGCGCCGCCGCCTCGCGCACCAGCGCCGCGTGGGTGAAGGTCGGCGTGGTGATCACGACCGCATCGATCTCGGTGGCCGCCAGCGCGGCGCTCAGGTCGGTGAAGCCGCGCCCCTCGAGCCCCACCTCCGCCGCGGCCGCGGCGACGCCCGCCGCGTTCACGTCGACGAGCGCCACCAGTTCCGCGTGCGGTACCTGCCAGCGGAAATTCCGCGCGTGGACCATGCCGGCCCGTCCGGTCCCGATCGCGCACACCCTCACGTTCGCCATGGCCATCCTCCCGTGGGTCGCGGCCGCGACGGTGGTCGACCAGCTCGACACCCGGTTGACACCCTTCGGCACGGCGCGCTAACTTGTCATGACAAGGTTACATGAATCGACGGATCGGTGTGCGCGAGCCTGCGCTGCCGGGCCGACCCACCGCGCACACGATCGGAGCCGTACGTGACCGCTGGCGATCCCGCGACCCATCCACCCAGCCGGACCGTGCCGACGGGCGCCGCGCCGCACGCCGCGCCGCACGCCGTGGCGCTCGAGATGCGCGCCATCGTCAAGCGGTTCGGCCCCGTCGTAGCCCTCGACGGCGTCGATTTCTCGTGCACGGTCGGCGAGGTCCACGCGCTCGTCGGCGAGAACGGCGCCGGCAAGTCGACGCTGATGAAGATCCTCGGCGGCGCCTACCAACCCGACGAGGGCGAACTGGCGCTCTTCGGGAACCGCGTGAGCTTCTCGCATCCGCTCAGCGCGCAGCGCGCCGGCATCAGCGTCATCCACCAGGAGTTCAACCTGCTGCCGCACCGCAGCGTGGCCCAGAACATCTACCTGGGGCGCGAGCCGCACCGCTTCGGGTTCCTCGACGAGCGCGCGCTCAGGAGCCAGGTGGACGCCCTGCTGCGCGACCTGGGCATCGAGCACCTGGTCGACCCGAACGCGCCGGTCGGCGAGCTCTCGGTCGCCGAGCAGCAGATGGTCGAGATCGCCAAAGCGATGTCGTTCGACGCCCGCGTCATGGTGATGGACGAACCGACCGCGGCGCTCTCGAGCCGCGAGGTCGACGTGCTGTTCGGCCTCATCCGCCAGCTCAAGGAGCGCGGCGTCACGGTCGTCTACATCTCGCACCGCTTCCGCGAGATCTTCGAGATCGCCGATCGCGTCACCGTGCTCAAGGACGGCGCGTGGGTCGCGACGCGCGAGCGCGAGGGCCTCGAGACCAGTGAGCTGGTCCGGCTGATGGTCGGCCGCGACCTCGCCGACTACTACCCCGAGCGCGCCCGTGCCGACCAGCTCGGCAACGTCGTCCTGCAGGTGCGCGGTGGCACGAACGCCGCGCTGCACGGCATCGACCTCGAGGTGCGCGCGGGCGAGGTGCTGGGGATCGCGGGCCTGCAGGGCGCGGGCCGCACCGAGCTGGCGCGCGCGCTGTTCGGCGCGGACCCCTTCACCGAGGGCGAGATCCAGCTCCACGGGCAGCCGATCGTCAACCGGCGGCCGCGCGACGCCGTGCGCCGCTCGTTCGGCTTCATCACCGAGGACCGCAAGAGCGAGGGCCTCTCGCTGCGCCAGCCGATCGCCGACAACGTCGTGCTGGCCCACCGCGCGCTGCGCCCGCTGCTGGCGCGGCTCGGCCGCTCCGGACGCGAGGGCCACCCCTCCGTCCAGGAGCTCACCACGTCGGTCGACCTCCGCGCCGCGGGGCTGCACCAGGAGGTGCAGTTCCTCTCGGGCGGCAACCAGCAGAAGGTCGTCCTGGCCAAATGGCTCGCCACGGCCAAGGACCTGCTGATCTTCGACGAGCCCACCCGTGGGATCGACGTCAACGGCAAGGCCGCGATCCACCATCTGATCCGCGCAGCGGCCCACGACGGCATGGCCGTGATCATGATCTCGTCGGAACTGATGGAGGTCGTCGGCATGAGCGACCGCATCCTGGTCATGCGCGAGGGGCGGGTCGCCGGCGTCCTCCCGGGCGGATCGAGCGAGGCCGAGATCATGGCGCTGGCGACGCAGGGCGAGCGGCCGAACGAGGCCGTGCCCGTGCGGGCCGCCACAGCGCCCCCCGCGGCCGGAGGCGCCGCGTGACCACCGCCACCGCGAAGCCGGCCCGCCCCGTCCGCCGCTGGCGCGTCCCCGTCATCTGGTGGCTCCTGCTCGCCACCTTCTTGATCGCCTGGCTGCTGGTGTCGCAGTTCGGCCGCGGCAACTTCGTCGCCGCGAGCACCCTGCTCAACATCGTCGAGCGCGCCACCGCCCTCGGCATCGTCGCCGTGGGCCAGACCTTCGCCATCCTGGTCGGCTCGCTCGACCTCTCGGTGGCGTACCTGATCTCGGTCACCGCCGTGATGGCGTCGTACATCATGCAGGGCGACCCCAGTCGCGTGCCGCTCGCGTTGGCCGTGGTGACCGCCATCGGGTTGGCCGTGGGACTGATCAACGGCTTGCTCGTGACCAAGGCGCGCATCAACCCGCTCATCGCCACCCTCGGCATGGGGCTGATCTTGCGCGGCCTGCTCAACGCGAGCTTCCAGAACTTCGCGGGCTCGGTGCCGGCGTCGTTCCAGGTGGTCGCCTACGGCATGGTCGGTCCGATCCCGGTCCCGCTGCTGCTCTTCATCGGCGTCGTGGCCGCGGGCGCGCTGACGCTCGCGCGCACCCGCTTCGGGGCCCACATCTACGCCGTCGGCGGCGACCGCGCCACGGCGCGCCTCTCCGGCATCCGAAGCGACCGCATCGTGATCGGCGCGCACCTGGTCGCCAGCTTCACGGCCGTGCTCACGGGCCTCTACCTCGCGAGCCGGCTGCGCTCGGGCGCCCCCTGGATCGGCGCGGACGGCGTCTACGACCTCGAGTCGATCGCCGCGGTCGTCGTCGGCGGCACCGTGCTGGCCGGCGGGCGTGGCGGCGTGCTCGGGACGATCGCCGGGGTGCTGATCTTCGCCATCCTCGACGTGATGTTCAACCAGCTCGGCATCGGCTCGTACACCAAGCAGGTGCTGCGCGGCCTCATCATCATCGCCGCCGTCGCCGTCTACGCGTTCCGCTCGCGCGAGGTGGTCGGATGAACGGAGCCAGCGACGCCCCCCAGGTGCCGGCATGGCGCGCCGCGCTCTCGGTCGTCGGCAAGTCGGCGCCCGTGTTCCTGGTCCTGGCGCTCCTCATCGCCTGGATCACCTACCTCAACCCGACCTTCATCGAACCGTCCCCCTTCCTGAACTTCCTGCGCCGCAGCGCGCCGCTCATGATCCTGGCGGCGGGCCAGCTGTTCGTCGTGGTCTCCGGCGGCTTCGACCTGTCGCAAGGGTCGCTCGTGACCCTGACCGTGTTGGCCGGAGCACTGCTCGCCTTCGGCGACCCGGCGAACACCTGGTGGGTGATCCTCGTCCTGTACGGCATCGGCCTGCTCGTGGGCGTGTTCAACGGCGCCGTCACCGCCTACCTGCGGGTGCCCTCGTTCATCACCACCCTCGGCATGCTGCTGACGCTCAAGGGGCTCGCGCTGCTGATCACCGGCGGCGCCCCGCGCGGCGCGCTGCCGCCCAACTTCCGCGCCTTCGGTCGCGCCTTCATCGAGGACGTGCCGCTGCTCGGGCGCTTGCCGTGGGCGGTGATCGTGCTCCTCGTGCTCTCGGTGGTCTTCATCTACCTCTTCCACTACACGGTGCTCGGGCGGCAGACGCTGGCGGTCGGCGACAACCCCCGGGCGGCAGCGCTCTCGGGCATCGACGTGCCGCGCGTGCGCATCTTCGCGTTCGCGCTGTCGTCGCTGTCGGCCGTCACCGCCGGCATCATGCTCGGCGGCTTCTCCGGCGTGTCGATCAACGTCGGCGACGGCATCGAGCTCGAGGCGATCTCCGCCGTGGTGCTCGGCGGCGCCGCCCTGCTGGGCGGCCGCGGCAACATGCCCGCGGCGCTCGCCGGAGCGCTCACGCTGCAGGCGCTGTTCACGCTGCTCAACTTCCTCGGCCTCCCGTCACCCATCCGCGTGACGGTTCAGGGCGCCATCATCATCGGCGCGGTCGGCTACGCCGCTTGGCGGGCCGTGCGCGCCGGGCAGGAAAGGGGGGCTTGACGAGACCCAACGCACGCATCCAGCACGATCTCGAAGACTTCATCCTCACAGGAGGCACCACGTGCATTCGACCTTACGCACCCTGCTCGCAGTCCTGACGGCCAGCGCCTTCGCGGCGGCGTTCGCTCAGACGTCCGACTTCTTCAACGAAGCCGACCTCCAGCGCGACCTCGGTTACATGGAGATGGAGGCCGAAGGCCCGGCCGACATGCCCTGGATCCAGGCCATCGACCCCACCTACGTCGACACCAGCGCCTTCGCCAAAGAGGGCCCCTGGACCGTCTGCTTCTCGAACGCCGGCGTGAACAACCCGTGGCGCGTCGTCGGCTTCACGACCATGGAAGCCGAGGTCGACCTGCATCCGATGATCGAAGAGTTCATCCACATCGACGCCGAAGGCTCGGACAACAAGCAGATCAGCGACATCAACGGTCTGCTGGCCAGCGGCGACTGCGACATCCTCATCGTGTCGCCGAACACCACCGCGGCGCTGACGCCGGTCATCGAGACCGCCTGCGCCCAGCTGCCGGTCATCGTCTTCGACCGCGGCGTCAACACCGATTGCCCGGTCACCTTCATCACCCCCATCGGCGGCTACGCCTTCGGCGTCACCGCGGCCGACTTCATCGTCGACAACCTCCCCGAGGGCGGCAACGTCCTG
>JAGXHO010000229.1 GCA_024636105.1 Trueperaceae bacterium
CCGCTTCGCCGCCCTGCGCGACGGTTGCCAGCGTGGCGCCGGTGGCGGGGTCGACGGCCTCGAAGGCGTCGCGACCGGGCTCGGTGAGCGCGCCGTCGATCCAATGGCCGAAGCGTTGGCCGTGCCGCGCGAGCCAGGCTCGCGCGGCATCGGCCGCCTCGGGCGCCGGGCCGTAATCGAGCGTCTCGTAGTAGTCGCGCACGCTGGTCATGGTGCGGGCATCGTACACCTGCGCCCTCGAGGGCCCCGGAGAACGACCCGGAGTTCGGTGCCCCCGGCTACCCCGCGTTGAGCAGCAACGCCCTCATGGCTCGGCTCGGCGGCACGCACTGGGCGACTTCGTGGTTGGCGGCCGCGGTGGTCGGCGCCGGCGTGGTGGCCGGACCTGCGTTGGTGGCGTGGGTGCCGGCGCCGGTCGTCGGTGCGGTCTTGGCCTCGTTGGGCCTGGTGCTGCTGCGCGAGTGGGTGGTCGACGCCTTCACGAAGCTCTCGCGCGTCGAGTACGGGATCGTGCTCGTGATCCTGGGGACCATCGCCTCCGTCGGTCTCCTCCCGGGTGTCCTGGTGGGTCTCGTGCTCGCCGTGCTCCTGTTCGTCGTCACGTACGGGCGCGTCGACCCGGTCAAGCACGCGTTGACCGGCGCCGACGTGCGGAGTCGCGTACGTTGGGACGCGCAGGAGAGCCGCGAACTCGACGCCCACGGCGCCTCGCGGCTCGCGATCCAACTCCAGGGGTACCTGTACTTCGGCGTCGCCGACACCCTGCTCGAACGCATCGACCGGCGCCTGCGCGCGAGCACGATCGGCGAGCTGATCCTCGACTTCCGCCACGTCACCGGCGTGGACGCCACCGCGCTCGCGGGCCTCACCGCGCTGCAGCGCGAAGCCGCGGCGCATGGCGTCCGCCTCGCCTTCTCCGACGTCCCCGACGCGATCGCCGTGGCGATCGGACGCGGCGGCTTGCGACCGTCCGAGCGGGCGGGGTTCGACGTGGTCCCCTCGCTCGACGCGGCGCTGGAGCGTGCCGAGCGCCGCGCGCTCGCGGCCGCGAGCGACGGCCACGATCCGTTCCGGACGCTCGAAGACCGTCTCGATGCGCTCGCCGAGGACGACCTCGAGATCTCGGACCTGGCGCCGCACCTCGAACGCGTCGAGATCGCCCCGGGCGCCCAGCTCGACGAGGCGGACGACGCATGCGGTCGGAGCCGAACGGTCGCCGACGAACCGACCGTGTGCTACCGCCTGACCCGACGCCGCCTCGCCGAACTCACCGACGCCGACCCCGCCCTCGCCGCCGCGGTCCACCGCCTCGCAGCGCGCCAACTCGCGCTGCGGGTGGCGCACCTCACGCGCTTGGTCGAGGCGCTCCAACGCTGAGGCCCGCGCACGCCACCGCCGACGGTCAACCCGCAGCGCGCAACGCGACGATCGGCCCCTGTCGGAACGGATCGCCGTACCCGGGACCGACCGCGCGGATCGCGGCGGGGGGGATGCGCAGGTCGGCGAGCAGCAGATCGCTGCCGTACGCGGCCGCCTGGGCCAAGCCGGGCTTCGGGAGCCCGAACGCGACCGTGACCGTCGGGCGCACGACCGGCCCCCAGGCGAACCCGGTGTCGGCGTCCATCCCCGACGGGACGTCGGCGGCGACGATGCGGCGCGCGAGCCGGTTGACGTCGCGGATCGCGGCCGGCATCCCGCCGCGCGCGCCACCCTGCAGGCCGCCGCCGACGATCGCGTCGACCACGACGTCCGCCTCCGCCAGCGCGGCCTCGCGGTGGGCGGCGTCGACGATCCTGACGAAGGCGCCCCGCAGCATCGGCGACGCGGTGATCGCGCGCGCGCCGAAGGGCCCCGCCGCGACTGGCACGACCGCGACCGCATGCCCCATCTGCGCCAAGGCCCGCGCCGCATGCAGCCCGGCGGCCCCGTTCCAGCCACCACCGACCGCGACGGCCACGCGCAGGGGCCCGGCGGTCTGCCAGCCGGCGACGACGGTCGCCAAGCGCCCGCCGGCCAGGGCCGCGAGGTCGTCGGGCGTGCCGTGGCGGTCGACCATCCAGCGCTGCTCCAGGAGCCGCATCTGGGCCGACCGCACCGCCGGGACCACCTCGCCGTACGGGGTCTCGAACGAGGGTGGTGGACGGCCCGCCTCCGTAGAGGGGCGGTTCACGGCGATCGTCATGGCCGTGCTCCTTTCGCGCGTGCGCGCGACACGAGGGTTGGCCGCCAGCTTCGCCCGCCGGTTCTGACGGCGTTGTCACTTCGGGTCCGCGGACCGACACCTGCGTCCGCACCAGCTCGACGACGTCGACGTCCACCCGTACCTGCGGGGCGCCAAGACCTGACCGGCGCGGGTGCGGTACGCTTCCGCACCGATGAGGTCCTCCGACGGGTGAACGACCACGGCGCGGGCGCCACGGGGTGAAGGCACCCGAGGCCGCGCGGGCCGTTCGGGACCGTCCCCATGGGCCCCGACCGTCGTGGGTCTCGGCCCTCACCGCTGGCGTGGTGGTCGACCTCGTGGTCGCGGCCACCTCGGTCTCGATCGCCACGCTGATCTTCGGGCCGGTGGTGCCGGGCGAACTCACCCATGGCATTCGCCTCGCGCTCCTCGGAGCAGCGACCACGACCCTGGTCGCCCTGCTCGTCGGCCGACTGCCCGGCGTCGTCGCCCAGGTGCAGGGTGCGCCGGCGGCGATCCTCGCGACCCTCGCCGTGACCGCCGCCGCGGCCGTGCCCGAGGGCGCCGATCCGATCGCGCGCTTCGCCACCGTGGTCGCCCTGGTCGCGACCACGTCGTTCGCGGTCGGCGCCACCTTCGTCACCCTCGGCTCGCTGCGGCTCGGGCGGTTGGTCCGGTACCTCCCGTACCCGGTGATCGGCGGCTTCGTGGCTGGCACCGGTTGGCTGCTGGTCGTGGGCGGCGCATCCGTCGCCGGCGGCATCGGCGAGGCCACCGCCACGGTCGCGGAGGCGTCCGTGCTCGGCGGGTGGGAGCGCTGGCTCCCCGCGGTCGCGCTCGGTGCGCTCCTCACCTTCGCCGGCACCGGCCGGAACCGGCACCCGCTCGCGTTCCCGGCGCTCCTCGCGGGCGGGGTCGCGCTCTTCTTCGGCGCGATGGCGGCGACGGGCGGCACGCCCGAGAGCTGGCGCGCCGCCGGCCTGTTGCTCGACGCGCCGGACGGCGCCGCCCCCGCCTTCGCCGCCCTCGGTCCCGACCTGCTCGAACACGTGCACTGGCCCTCGTGGTGGCTGCACCTCCCAGGCGTCGCCACCGTCGTGCTGGTCGCCACGATGGGTCTGTCGTTCAACACGGCGGGGCTCGAGGTAGCGCTGCGCCGCCGGGTGCGGCTCGATCCGGAGCTGCGGGCGGCGGGGCTGGGCAACCTGGCAGGGTCGGCCTTCGGCGCCCTGCCCGCCTACCACTCGATGAGCTCGCAGCTGCTCTCGCTCCGCATCGGAGGCGGCCGCCGAACGACCACCGTGACGGCGGTCGCCGTCCTCGCCGCCGCGATCCTCGCCGGTCCGACATGGATCACCTGGGTCCCGGCACCGATCGTCGGTGGCGTCCTCGTCTCGCTCGGCTTCGCCCTCCTGCGCGAGTGGGTGATCGACGCCATCGCCACCTTGTCGCGCCTCGAGTACGGCATCGTCCTGCTCATCCTCGGCGTGATCGCCATCGCCGGGCTGCTTCCGGGCGTGCTGGTGGGGTTGGTGCTCGCGGTGCTGCTCTTCGTCGTGTCCTACAGCCGCGTCGACGCGGTCAAGCACGCGCTGACCGGCACCGCCCTGCGCAGCCGGATGCGCTGGGACGCTCAGGAGCGGCGAGCGCTCGACGCGACCGGTGAAGCGCGCCTCGTGCTGCAACTTCAGGGGTACCTCTTCTTCGGGGTCGCGTACGCGCTGCTCGACCGGCTCGAGCGCCAGCTCGCCGCGAACCGCACCGACGAGGTCGTGATCGACTTCCGCCAGGTAACCGGTGCCGACGCCACCGCGCTCGCCAGCCTGGACGCGCTGCGGCGCGAATCGTCGAACCAGGGTGTTCGGTTGGTCTACGCCGAGGTGCCGAACGCGGTGGCGCGCGCCTTCGAGCGCCGCGGTGTCGTGGCCACCGCGGACGGCGCCTTCGCCTTCGCTCCGACGCTCGACGCTGCCCTCGAGGCGGCGGAGCGGCGCGCGCTGGCCGCCGCGGCCGCCGCCTTCGACCCGCTCGAATCGCTGGCCGAACGGCTCGACGCGCTCGCCGACGACGACCTCGAGCTCCAGGACTTGGCGGCGCACCTCGAGCGCCTCGAGGTCGCGGCCGGGCAGCGCATCGCCACGGACGACGCGACCGACGCCGTGTACGTCGTCGCGTCCGGGCAAGTGACGACCTGGCTCGACCTCGGCGGCCGGGGCCCGCTGCGGCTCGAGACCTTCCGCGGCGGGAACCTCGTCGGCGCCGTCGGCTTCTACCGGGGCGACGCGCCGGCGACGAGCTGGGTGGCGGCCGATGAGCCCACCACCCTCTACCGGCTGACGAGGGCGCAGCTGGCCGACCTGGCCGCCGCCGACCCCGCGCTCGCGGCCTCCTTCCACCGCCTGGCGGCCCGCCAGTTGGCGGGCCGCACCGCGCACCTGACGCGCTTGGTCGAGGCGCTCCAGCGCTGACGGCCCGGGTCGGTCAGCGCCGGGCCGCCGCCAGCGCGATCTGACCGAGCGCGACCCCACCGTCGTTCGTCGGCACCTCGCGGTTGCGCCACACCGTGAAGCCGTGCGCCGCGGCACCCGCCACCACGCGCTCGACCAACAGCCGGTTCTGGAACACGCCGCCCGAGAGCGCGAGCACCTCGAACGGATGCGTCGCCCGCAGCGCCAGCGCGGCGGACACGACCCCGTGGGCCAGCGCCTCGTGGAAGCGCCGCGCCACCACGGCCACCGCCACACCGCCTTCCACGTCGTCGAGCACGGCGGCGAGCAGGGGCGCGTGGTCCCAAGTCGGCAGCGCGTCCGCGCCGCGCACTTTGAACGGCCACGGGTACGGCTCGGCGTCGGCGACCGTCCAGGCCCGGGTCTCGAGCCCGATCGCCGCCTGGCCCTCGAAGGACATGGTGCCGAGGAAGCCGGTGAGCGCCGCGACCGTGTCGAAGAGGCGCCCGACGCTGGTGGTCGCGGGGCTGCGCAGATCGGCGGCGAGGAGCTTGCGCGCGACCGTGAGGCGCTCGGCCGGGAACGCGAACGGCGGCCGCAGCACCCGCTCGAACGCCTCGTCGCCGAGAGCCTCGAGCCAGCCGGCGGCGGCCTGGACGGGCGTGCGGGCGGCGCCGTCGCCGCCGGGCAAGCGCGCGGGCCGCACGTGCGCCACCCGCTCGAAGCCGCCCTCGAGCGTCCCATGGAAAACTTCGCCGCCCCACACGCTCCCGCCGTCGCCCAGGCCCGCACCGTCGAAGGCGAACCCGAGCGTCGCCGTCGACCAGGCCCCGCGCTCGACCAGCACGCTCGCGACGTGCGCCTCGTGGTGGCCGATCGCGACGGTGGGCGCGCCGAGCTCGGCCGCGAAGCGGGTGCTGGGGTAGGCCGGGTGGCGGTCGTGGGCGACGAGCACCTCGTGCGGGTCGACGCGGTACATCGCGCACAGGTCGGCGACGGTCTCGCGGAAGGCCTCGAAGGAGGCGAAGTCGGAGAGGTCGCCCAGGTGCTGGCTGACGTACGCGGCGCCGCCGACGGCGAGCGCGATGCTGCTCTTGAGCTCGGCGCCCAGCGCCAGGA
>JAGXHO010000022.1 GCA_024636105.1 Trueperaceae bacterium
GTCTTCGGCCAACTTGCCGAAGTCGGCCTGGACCTTGGCCAGTTCCTTCTTGAGGGCGGCGATTTCCTTCTCGAGATCGGTTTGGTTCATGGTGTGACCTCCGGGCATACTTCACCGAGGAATGGTTCGTGGTCGGACCGAGGAATGGCGCGTGGTCTGGGTGGGCACCGCAGCGGCGGCGGCGCGGTCTCGTTCCCGACGGGGTCCCGGACTTGAAATTAGCACGGTGTTCGCCGAACCGGTGGTACCGATGGGCGGGCACGAGCGCTGGCGCGCACGATCTCGACGCCGGACGCCATAGACTCCGTGCACCGTGAACCGCTTCGCTTGGCGCTCGTTCGCCATCGTGTCCCTCGTCGCTTCGCTGTCGTTCGGGTCCGGTCAGTCCGTGCGCCGCCCGCTGGTCCTGGACGTCTTGACCTTCAACGCGGCCCTCCTGCCGGCAGTCGCCGCCGACACCCGCCAGGCCGAGCGCGCCGGGCGCATGGCGCCGCATCTGGTCGGCTACGACGTGGTCGTGTTGCAGGAGCTGTTCGTGAACGACTGGCGCGAAGCCCTGCTCGAGGAGCTCGCGGGCTCGTATCCCTACCGCGGCGACCTTGTCGGACGCGACGGGGCGCGGATGATGCCGTGGCGCCAGGACGGTGGCGTCGTCATCCTCAGCCGCTGGCCCATCGAGCGCCGCGCGACGCATCTCTTCGAGGACACGTGCAGCGGCACCGACTGCCTCGCCGACAAGGGGATCGCGTACGTCGCGGTGCGCGTCGGCGAGCGTCTGGTGCACGTGTTCGGTACGCACGCGCAGTCCGTGTACGGCGGCGATTCCCGCGGCGTCCGCGCCGCGCAGTTCGCGCAGTTCCAGGCGTTCGTGGCGGCGCAGGTGATCCCACCCGACGAGCCCGTCGTGCTCGCCGGCGACTTCAACGCCGACGCCTTCACGGACGAGATCGGCAGCATGTTGGCGACCCTGCGCGCCACCTGGCCGGAGATCGTCGGCGACGTGCGGGCGACGTGGGACCCCGCGGGCAACGCGTTCGCGGGCGGTCGGCACGTGCAGTGGCTCGACTACGTGCTGGTGTCGATCGACCACGCGGCGCCCAGCGAAGCCTGGAACCGCGTCGTGCCGCTGCGCGACGGCGATCTCGACCTCTCCGACCACTACGCCGTCTGGGGCCGCTTCGTCTGGCCGTGAGGCGCGGGCATCAATCGGTGGCGGCCGGTGCGACGATCTTCGGGAGCCGCGCGACGATCCACAGCAGCGGCGCGGTCGCCGCCGCGCCGAGGAGCCCCATCGCGGTGTAGCCGCCGGGGCCGGCCATCACGAGGCCCCCGATCAGCGTCGCGAGCGCGGCCGCGCCGCCGACCAGCAGGTCGTTGAAGCCCTGCGTGCGGCCCTTCTCCGCGGGCGTGAGCGCGTCGGAGAGCAGCGCCGAGCCCGCCACGTACGACAGGTTCCACCCCAGGCCCAGGAGGAAGAGCGCCAACGCGAGCGGCAGCACGTTCGGCGAGAGCGGCGCCATGAGGCACGACACCAGCGTGATCGTCGCCCCCAGCCCCAACACCGGCCGGCGCCCCCAGCGGTCCGTGAGCCAGCCCGAGACCACCGAGAAGGCGAACATGCCGAACGTGTGGCTGGAGAAGACGACCGCGATGCTGGCCAGTGCGTGGGCGTTCGCGTGCATGTGCAGCGACGTCATCTGCATCAACCCGACCATCACCATCTGCGCGGCGACGACGGCCGCCATGGCGGTGCGCACCGACGGGTCGCGGAGCAGGACCCGCAGCGGTCGCGCCGGGGCGTCGGCGATCGCGCCGCGCTCCTCGCGGCCGATGGCGTCGCCGATCGTTTTGGGCTCCGGGCGCAAGGCGGTGAACAGCAAGACGGCCGTAAGGAGGTAGCCGACGCCCGTGGCGAGGTACGGGCCGGCAATCTCGCTCCAGCCCCACGACGCGACGAGCGCGCCGGTCGGTGCGACGAGCAGCGGTCCGAGGACGCTGCCGACGGTGCCGCCGAGCACGACGGTGGCGAGCGCCCGGGCGCGCCGCGCCTTCGGGTTGACCTCGGCGGCGACGAAGCGGCCGAGCTGGACGGCCGCGCTCCCCGATCCGGTGAAGAACAGCGCGACCAACACCAACGCGAAGCTGCCGCTCGCCACGCCGTACAGCGACAGCAGCGCGCCGAGACCGCCGGTCACGAGCGCAGCGCTGAGCGCCCCACGCCGCCCCATGCGGTCGCTGGCCCGACTCCACAGGAGCGCACCGATCGCGATGCCCGCTTGCGACATGGCGGCGGGGACGCCCGCGGCCGCCGTGCTTCCCGAGAGCTCGGCCCCGACGATCGCCGCCACCGTGGCTGCCGCGATGGAACCCGCCGAGCCGAGGCTCTGGCTGACGAAGAGCGCGGCGGTGATGCGGCGGGCGTGGCGGGCGCGGAGCTTCAGGTCGGCCGCGCTGGGGGTCGGGGGGTGGGGCGGCACCGCGTCAGCCTACTCGCCAGAGCGGGCGGTAGGCGGGGGTATCGACGGTGATCGAGGTCCGGTCCGCGACAGCGCACCGGACGGCGATCGACGGGTTCATGGGCCGTGGCCCGACGTCAGCAGATGGCTCAGGGCACGTCGATCGTCTGGGTGGCTGTCCTGCCGGCGGCGTCCTCGACGGTCACGCGCACTCCAGAAATCGGGCCGCCTCGACGCCGCACCGCCGTCGTGCCGCTTGCCTCGGTTCCGGAGACGAGCGTGGCCACCCTGTCGACGACGACCCCGCCATCGAGTGCCTCGACGGTCACGACGGCGAGCGCGACGTCGTCCGCGACGCTCCACGCGACGTCGTAGCGCCTCCACGGGCCTGCGGACGTGTCGGTCACCGAGGGCGTGGCGATCGAGGGATCGGTCGTATCGCTCGGACCCGTATCGCCGCTCGAGACCACGACGGCGCTGCTGGTTCTTCCGGTGACGCCGTCGCCGTCGGTGATGGTCAGCGTGACGGTGTAGCTCCCGGCGGCGGCAAACGTGTGGTTCGGCGTCGCGCCATCGGCGGTGGTGCCGTCGCCGAACGACCAAGCGTACGCAGCGACGCCGACGTAGACGGACGAGGTCGTCCCGTCGAAGCTGCAGCTGAGGGCCGTGCAGTCGAAGGTGAATTCGGCGATAGGCGATGCGTTGCCGCCGGCGATGAAGCCCGTGTAGAGCAGCAGGTCGGGCGAACCCAACCGAGCGTCGGTCACCACGCCGGCGGTACCGTTTGCGGTCAGCGTCGCGGCGACCTGCGACGGCGTCGCGTCTGGGGTCGTCTCGAGGACGAGCGCGGCGGCGCCGGCGACGTGCGGCGAGGCCATCGAGGTGCCGCTGATCGTGTTCGTCGCGGTGGTGCTCGTCGGCCAGGCCGAGGTGATCGCGCTGCCCGGGGCGAAGAGGTCGACGCAGGTCCCGAAGTTCGAGTACGAGGCGCGAGCGTCGCCGTTCTGAGTCGCACCGACCGTGAGCGCCGAGGGGGCGCTCGCCGGCGACTTGGTGCAGGCATCGGTGCCCTCGTTGCCGGCCGCGACGGCGTACACGACGCCGGCGGCGATCGACGCCTCGACCGCCTGGTTGACGGCGTCGCTGCGGCCACCACCGAGCGACATGTTCGCGACGCTCGGGCCCGCGGCGTTGGCGGTGACCCAGTCGATGCCGGCGATGACGCCGGAGTAGCTACCGGAACCGCGGCAGTCGAGCACGCGCACCGCGATGAGGTCGACCTGTTTGGCGACGCCCCACGTGGCGCCGCCGATGGTGCCCGCGACGTGCGTGCCGTGGCCGTTGCAGTCGCTGCCCGAGCCGCGGCGCCCGATCGCGTCGAAGCCCTGCGTCACGCGCCCACCGAACTCCACGTGCTCGCCGAGGATGCCGGTGTCGATCACGTAGGCGTCGACGCCGGCGCCGGTGGCGCCGTAGGTGTACGCACCATTGAGCGGCAGCTCGTTCTGGTCGATGCGGTCGAGCCCCCACGTGGCGTCGGCCTGCGTGGTCACGGCGGTCACCACCGCGTCCTGCTCGACGTAGGCGACGTTCGGGTTGCTACGGATGGCGGTGAGGGCGGCCTCGGGCAGGGTGGCGGCGAAGCCTCGCAGCGCGGTGGTGTAGCGAAAGTGGACGGTGGCGCCGCGGCCGCGCAGCAGCGCGTCGGTCTGGGCGGCCACGTCGGCCACGTCGTCGCGGAAGACCACGATGTATCGGTCCGGGATCGGTGTACCGGGGCGTGCGGCGAGCTCCAGTTCGGCGGGTTGCGCCGAGGGAGCGCTCGCGATGGGGTCGCTGCAAGCCGCGAGGACCAGCGCGGCAGCGAGGAGGAGGGACAGCCAGCGCAGGGTGCGGGTCATGGGTTCGGCTCCTGGCATGCACGTTTGGAGTCCGCCTGAGCGGCGGGACGGCGCGCGGGTAGGGGCAATTATCCCGGTTCGTCGCCCCGATGTACAGGAAGGGTGCACGGCGCAATCGGAGTTGCGGCGCCGGCGACCTGCGCAGCGAGCCGAGCGACCGCGGCGCCACGGCCGTTCGGACCAAGAGATGGGCCGACCCGGCAGCTGCCGGGTCGGCCCACGCGAGCGCTTCCGCTCAGTCGACGGTGGCGTCGAACAGCGGTCCGTCGTCGACCGCGGCGCCGTTCTTGCCGCGGCTGCTCGGGACGTCGACGGTGACGGTGCCCGTGCAGGCTTGACCGTTCGGGTCGGTGGCGCGGAAGGCCACGTGGTACACGCGGCCGTTGCCGGTCTCGTCGCGTTCGGAGCGCAACTGCACGGTGTCGCTTCCGAGGCCCGCGGCGTCAGGCGAGGTCGAACCGTCGGCATCGCCAGGTACGTCGACCGGTTCGTCCTGGAACACCGACGTGACGACGATCGAGACTGGCTCGCCGTCGCCATCGGTCACGCCGCGGATCGAGACCGGCTGGTACCGGTGGTTCGGCGGCCACAGCTCGGCGCGCGATGGCGCGGCGGCGGTACAGACTGGCGTGGCGTTCGGCGTGAGGCCCACGAGCAGCGGGTCGTGGTCGGACGCCCGGTACGCATCGTCCGCGTACAGGCTCTCGATCTGGTTCGGCGACTTGAAGTTGACGTCGTAATCGAGCACCGAGGGTTCGGCGGCGTTCGTGTGCCACGCGCCGGCGCCCGTGACCTGGCCGGCGAGCGAGGACGAGGCGAGCGCGTAGTCGAGGGCGCCCCACTGGCCGTCGAACACGTACGTGATGGCCGGCAGGCCGCCGAAACGGGGCTGCAGGTTCACGTACCCGGCCGCCTCGAGCGTCCGGATGGGGTCTTCCATCGCGTACGCGTTGAGGTCGCCGATCACCAGCACGTCGGGGTCGCCGGCGCCGGTCGGATCCGTGGCGAGCCAGTCGAGCAGCACCGACACCGCCTGGGTGCGGGTCGCGTTGCAGTTGCCCTGGCCGTCGCCCTGGTCGGCGTCGCCGACCGCGGTGCAGTCGCTGCCCTTGCTCTTGAGGTGGTTGACGACGACGGTGAAGATGCCCGTGCCGGCCGAGTCGACGAAGGTCTGCGCCAACGCGGGCCGGTTGAACTCGTCCCGGTAGTCCGAATCGAAGCCGTCGTCGAGGACGGCGAAACCGCCCAGCGGCGCGATGGCCGCGGTCCGGTACAGGAGGCCGACGGTGATCGCGTCGCTGCCGATGGTGCCAGTCGTGATCGCCGCGTAGGCGTTGGCGCCCACGCGGTCGTTGAGGCCGTCGACCAGGTCCTGGAGGCTTGCGCCGCCGTCGTTCTCGAGCTCGATGAGGCCGATCACGTCGGCGTCGAGCCCTTCGAGGGTGGCGAGGATCTTCGCGCGCTGCCGGCCGAGCTCGAGGACCGAGTCGGCGCCGCGGCAGTCGAGGTTGCCCAGCGGTCCGCAGACGTCGGGGCCGCTGTCCACCGTCGCGAAGTAGTTCAGGACGTTGAGCGAGGCGACGTGCAGGGCGCCCCCGACGATTGGCGGGGCGGAAGGACGCGGGTTGGTGGCCTGGAAGTCGGGGGCGCCGGCGCCGAGCGCGCCGATGGGGCGCAGCCGGTACGCGTTGCCGCTCGCCCGGTTGCCGGCCCAGGTGTACGAGAGGACGCCGACCATCCCGGTGGCGGTGTCGCCGCCGCGCAGCGGGTTGGCCACGTCGAGCGGCAGGCCGCCGCGGCCCAACATGATCGGGTCGGGGTTCTGTACGTTCAATTCGTCGTCGACGATGACGCGGGCGAGGTCGTTCGCGGTTTGGACCGCGGTGGCGGGCGCACCGGGCGGCGCGACCGCGGTCGGCTGCGCGAGGCGATCGCCGACCGACATCGTCACCTGACCGAAGCGGCCGAGCTGGAACATCTCGGTGACGTAGAGCGTCTGCGGGAAGCGCACGAGCATGCCCTCGTAGCGCTCGAGGTAATCGGCGTCGGGCACGGGCAGGGTGACGTCGGTCGGGGTGACGCTCGCGCCCGACCCGCAGACCGTCACCGCGGCGGCCGACACCTGGGTCTGGTCCTGGAACTCGTTGGCCGTGCCGCTGACGACGACGTCGTCGCCCAGGTTCACGAGGTCGGCGTTGCCGTTGAACACGAAGAGGCCCTCCGAGGTCGCCGGGTCGGCGTCGGTGTCGGGGAGCGGGGCCTGGAGGTAGAAGCCGCGCAGCGTGGGGCTCGGTCCTTCGTAATCGCCGACGACCACGCCGCGAACCACGATCGACTGGCCCGCGAGCGGCGTCGCGGGACCGCTTCCCTGGACGTCGTGGATGGGCGTGAACGGCATCTCGCACGGGCTGACTTCGACGAGCGCGTTCGGCGCGCCGGGGGTGTTGAGGGCTTCGCCGAGCGCCGGCGTGCCGACGAAACCGGGGATCCCGGCGAGGTCGAAGTCGTTGCGGACCCAATCGCCGGTGCCGTCGGGCACGCGCGAGGCGCCTCCCGGCGCGAAGGCGGCCCCGTCGAACGCGACGCCGAGCGCAACGCCGATCGCGCCGACGTAGGTCAGGTCGCCCGCGCCACCGTCGTTGACGCCGACCGCGTCGACGATCCGCGTCCACGGGGTGGCGTCCAGCACGCCGTCGTCGTCGGCATCGACGTCGTCACCCGCCGCGCCGGTGAAGCCCTCGACGAGCAGCAGCGTGATCGTCCCGTTCTCGAGCTCGTTCGCGGCGAGGCTGGCGAGCCATAGACCAGCTCCATCGGTCGCGCCGACCGCGAACACGCCGTCGATGGTGCCGAGCGCCGAGGTGGCGTCGCCCTCGATCTCGAGGATGGTGTAGGCGGCGTAGTCCGTGGTCGGGCTCCCGAGGACCTCGAGGAACTCGACGTCGGTCCCCGCGGTGCTCGCGGAGAACTCGTTCAGCCGCGGATCCGCGACGATCGGTCCGTCATCGCACGTCGCGAAGTGCGCGCCGAGGCCGTCGAAAGTGTCCTGGTCGAAGCCATCCCACTGGGCCGCCGGGTCGAAGGCGTCGCTCCCGTCCAGGTCGCCGGCGCACACCGCTGCTTTGCGTCGCAGCGTCTGGTTGGCCGTCCCGGTGGGGCTGCTGCCCCATTGGCTGCCGGGGTCGAAGCCGATCTGGCCGATGACGTCGACGACGGTACCCTCGCGCGACAGAACGACGGCGTCGTCGCCGTTGAACCAACTCGTGCCGAACGTCTGGTCGGCCACGTCCAGGATCGCTTGAACCGCGTTGGTCGGCGCCAGGACGAAGACGTCCCCGTCGGCGACGGTTCCGACGAGGTCGATGGTGAACCCGGCCGATGCGCTCCCGTTGAAGAACACCTGCACCGCATAGCCGCCGCTGGCCAGGTCGACCGGGGCTCCCGTGCCGTTGTAGATCTCGAGCGCTTTGCTGAAGCCCGAGCCCTCGACGTACTCCGAGAAGATGAGCGACGTAGGCGCGGCGGCGGTGGTGATCTCGGGGGTGGGCGTCGCCGACGCTTCCGGTTCGATCGTGGGGGCGGCCTGCTGAGCGCAGGCGGCGAGGACCACGACGAACGCGGTCGCAAGGAGGAGTCGGA
>JAGXHO010000230.1 GCA_024636105.1 Trueperaceae bacterium
CCAGTCGCCCTCGAGCGCGTCGGCGGTGCCGATGGCGGCGTCCGAGGCCACGACGTCGGTCGCGAACCCGGCGGCTTGGAGCCGCGCTGCGGCGAGCCCGACCCCATCGCCGAAGTCCTCCCAGAACAGGACGACGACGCCGTCGAGCGCGACCTCCGGGTCGATCTCGTAGTCGAACGCGGGGCGGCCGGGCGGGGTGACCGTCACGGTCACCGGCGCGTCGACCGGATCGCCCTCGAGGGTGCGCACGCCCAGCACCACCACGTTGCCCGCGTAGGCGTCGACGGTGGCCGCGTTGCCGTCGGCCACGAAGGTGCCCACCACCGCGGCGTACGCGAGCGGCACCTCGTAGACGACGTTGGCCGTCGCCGTGGCCGTGGCGACCCGGGTGCTTCCGAGGAAGCCGTCCCACGTGGCGTCGAAGGTGGTGTCCGCGTCGACCTCGACCGCCAGGACCACCCCGGCGGCGACGGTGTCGACCGACGCGCCCGGCGCCAGGTCGAAGGTGAAGCCGTCGAGCACCACGCCGTTCGCGGAGTCGGTCAAGTCGTGCGTGGCGATGCCGAGCTCCCCCTCGTTGGTGATCGTGTAGCAGAGGTACACCGTGTGCGGCGCGGCCGACGTGTCGAGCGTCAGCGTGCTCTCGGTGGCGCAGACGTCGGGATCGAGCCCGACGGTGGCCGCGAGCGCGCCGTCGGCGGTCGGGTCTTGGCACGCGGCGAGCAGCAGCGCGAGCGCCGCCGTCGTCAGCCAGGGGACGAATCGATGCATGAGACCTCCGGAACGTGGGGCGAGACCGCCGGCGGCGCGACGCGCTCCGCGGCGCCGGCCTCGATCGGTGGCGGTGAACGGACGGATCAGGGCGGGACCTCCTGCGCGAACCCATGACGGGTGGAAGGAGTCTACCGAGTCGGAGCGGGTCGGGGTCTAGAGTGGCGGGCATGGAGCGACCCACCCCCCGTCCGGCGCCCCCGTCGGCGGGCACCGACCTTCACGCCCTCGACCTGCACCACGGCGGCGTCCCCCAGGCGATCGCCGCCCACGCGCTGGAGCTGGGCGGCGGCGCGTTCGTGCTCGTCGACCCCGGCCCGGGCGCGACCCGCCCGCGCCTCGAAGCCGCGCTCGCCGAGACCGGCCTCGACCTCGAGGGCCTGCAGGCGATCCTGGTCAGCCACGTCCACCTCGACCACGCCGGCGCCGCCGGCGCGCTCGCGCGGCGCTCCGGAGCGACCGTCTACGCCCACCCCCGCGCCGCGCGGCACCTGCTCGACCCCGCGCGCCTGATGGCGAGCGCCACCCGCGTCTATGGCGACCGCATGGACGCGCTGTGGGGGGCGATGGAGCCCGTGCCGCCCGACCAACTGCGGGTCGTGGAGGACGGCGAGCGCTTCGCCCTCGGACGGCACCGCGTGCGCGCCCTGGACGCCCCCGGCCACGCCGGCCACCAACACGCCTGGCTGCTCGCCGACGGCCGCGCCTTCCCCGGCGACGCCGCCGCCATCCGGCTCCCCGGTCAGCGCGTCCTGATGCCTGCGACCGCCCCGCCCGAGATCGACCTGGTCGCCTGGCCGCGTACCCTCGACGCGCTCGCGGCCGCCCGCCTGGACGTGCTGCACCTGCCGCACTTCGGCCCGGTCCCGGACGTCGCCGAACACCTCGAGATGCTGCGCACCGCGCTGGTCGCATGGGCCGACGTCGCGCGCGCTGGGATCGCCGCCGGCGAGGACGACGCCGCGCTGGCCACGCGCCTCGAGCGCTTCCTGCGCGCCGAGCTCGCGGCCGCCGGCGTGCCGGCAGAGGGCGTTGACCGGGCGGTGCGGGCGGCAGGGCCCAAGATGTGCGCGGTGGGGTTGCGGAGGGCGTTGGCACCGACCGTGTGACCACCACATCGCTGTGGTACCACATGCGTGTGGTGGTACATTCGTGTGGTAGCGTAGATCCGTGAACCGATCTCGACCCGACCTGATCGACCGCGAGCGTGAGCGCGCCGCCTTGACGGCCCTGCTCGACCGTCCCGGGGCGCAGGTCGCCCTCGTGACCGGCCGACGGCGCGTCGGGAAGACGTTCCTCCTCTCTCAGACGTTGCCGTCGGCATCGACCTTCTTCTTCACCGCCACGCGCACGACGCCCGAACAGAACCGGCGTCAACTGATCCGGGACCTCGAAACCTGGTCCGGCGAGCTGCTTCACGTGGAGGACTACCCAACCTGGCGCGCCGTGTTCGACCTGCTTTGGCGAACGCGCGAGGGTGCACCGTTCGCGATCGTCCTCGACGAGTTCCAGTATCTGGCGAGCGACGACGACGGCCTCGCCGACGTCGCCTCGGCCCTCAACGCCACGTTCGAGCGGCGACCCTCGACGCGGCCGCTGGTCGTCGTGCTGAGCGGGTCGGCGGTCGCGACCCTGGACGGGCTCGCGAGCGGCGGCGCGCCGCTGTACGGACGGCTAGCGCTCCACCTTCGCCTCGACCCGCTCACCGCGTTCGACGTCGCTGCCTTCGTCCCCGACTGGACGCCTCGCGACCGCGTCGCCGGCTACGGCGTCTTCGGCGGCACCCCTGCGTTCTGGGCGCTCGTCGACCCCACCCTCGACCTGCGCACCAACGTCGCCGCGCTCGCGCTCGCGCGCGAGGGCCGCGTTCGGCTCCAACTCGAGACCCTGTTGGCTCAGGAAGAGGGCCTCGGCGACGTCGCCGCGTACCAGGGCATCGTCCGCGCGATCGCCACGGGCGCCACGACGCGCGCTCGGATCGCCGACGCCACCGGCCTCAAGAACGACCACGCGCTCGTGCGCCGCCTCGAAACGCTCGTCGGGCTCGGTCACCTGGCGGAAGATCCTGCCGTCGAGGCGCCCTCCAACGCGCCCGTGCGGTACCGCATCGCCGACCCCGCGCTCCGCTTCCACCACACCTTCGTGACGCCGAACGCCTCGATGCTCGAGCGCAGCGATCCGCTCGCCGTCTACGACGAGATGATCGCGCCCCGCTTGGACACGTTCCTCGGCCCCACGTTCGAGCGACTGGTCGCGCCGACGTACGAGCGTTTGCGTCCCGACCTCGGGCTGCCGCTCGTGCGGACGTGGGGTCGTTGGGAGGGCCAAGACCGCGATCGACGGTCCATCGAAGTCGACGTGGTGGCCGAACTCGTCGACGGCCGGGTGCTGTCCGGAGCCGTGAAGTGGAACCGGAAACCGCTCTCCGCCGCCGTCCTGTTCGACCACCTCGCCGCCCTGCGTCGCGCCGCCCACGCAGGTCGTCGCTGGGCGCATGCCGCGCAGGACGGACCGCTCCTGTTCTTGGCCGCCGGTGGGTACGAACCGGCGTTCCGCGCAGCGGCGACCGCGCACGCCACGCCGGTTCTAGCCTGGACGCTGGACGAGATCTACGCCGCGCCCACGGGCGACACCCCCGAGCGGCACCTCGCGCGCCTCGGCGGAAGCGAGCCCGACCTCGAGGGTCCACGGCGCCGTCGCTCGTAACATCGCCCCATGCCCCCCATCACCCTCGCCCTCCTCGGCGCCGGCGGCATCGGCGACCTGGTCGCCGATGCCCTCGAGCGCGGACGACTCCCCGGCGTGCGGGTCGTGGCGGTCGCCGGCTCGAGCGCTGCCTCCGCGTCCGCGGCGAAGCTCGCCGAACGCCTCGGCGCGCGCGCCGTCGCCCCCGAGGCTCTGCCCGACCTCCACGCCGACTGGGTCTTGGAAGCCGCTGGCGCCGCGGCCGTGCGTGCCCACCTGCCGCCGCTCTGGCGCGCCGGGGTGGCGACGGTGGTGATGAGTCTGGGGGCGCTGCTCGATCCCGAGGTCGAGGCCGCCTACACGGTCGCACGCACCGCCGGCGTCGAGGTGGTCCTCCCCAGCGGCGGCATCGCCGGCCTGGACGCGGTCCGCGCCATGGCGGCCACCGGCGGGCTGCGGCGGGCGCGCATCACCACCACCAAGCCGCCGCGGGCGCTGCTCGGCGCCCCCTACCTCGAGGCGAACGGCCTCGAGTTGCCCGACGACCGAGCGGTCACCGTCTTCGAGGGCAGCGCGCGCGAGGCGGCCGCCGGTTTCCCGGCGAACGTCAACGTAGCGGTGGCGCTCGCGCTCGCCGGCCTCGGCCCGGACCGAACCGAGGTCGTCATCCACAGCGACCCGACCACCACCTACAACCAGCAGCGCATCGAGGCCGAGGGGGACGAGGCGATCCTCGACCTGCGGATCCAGACCAAGCCGAGTCCGACGAACCCGCGCACCAGCTACCTAGCGGCGGCGAGTGCAGTGGCCTCGCTGCGCGAGGCTTCCGCAGGTGACGCCCGGCAGACCTGACCGTCGCAGTCGGCGTGAAGCTCAGTCAGCCGCCAACCCCCGCAGAAGGGCCCGCATGAGGTCCCTTAGGTCGCCGAGCCGGTGCTGCAGCACGTCGTGCACGAGTGCCCGGTCGACCTCGAGGTACTCGTGCACGACTACGTTCCGGAAGCCGATCACGCGCCGCCATACGTCCGCTTGGACGTCGTCGAGGACGCCCGCTTCGAGCAAGCGCCGCGGCACGTCTCGGTACGCGCCCACCGGCTCCCCGCCGGACCGCGCGACCAGGTGCGCACCCAGGTCGTTCAGCACCTCGACCGCTACTTGAAGGAAGCGCTCGGCGCTGCCGAATTTCTCCGGATCGTCGCGGAAGCGCTCCCAGGGGGTCTCGGCCAGACGCTCGAGGAACCCGAGCACCTCGTCGAAGCGCCGCACGTGCCGCTCGAATACGTCAGCCGTCATCGCGCAGCCACGTGGCGTAGTAGGCCTCGCGCTGGATGGCGCGCAGCGGGGCCGTGTCGTCGAACTGGCGCAATGCCCAAGCGAAGGCTCCCTCCGCGTCGTATCCACGAGCAGCGTAGACGAGGTAGTTGGGGCCGATCGCCTCCCAGCGCAGCACCGGATCCTCCCGGTCCAGGATCACCAGGTCGACGTCGTCGAAGCCGGCGCCGACCAGGTCCGTGAGCAGATCGAGCTTGCGTGCGCGCGCGTCGGGCGTGGCCGGGTCGACGGCGAGGTCGACGTCGCTGTCCGGGCGCGCGGTCCCGCGGGCGTGGGAGCCGAAGAGCCACGCCCCCGCCACCTCGGGGTAGCGGGCGAAGACCTCGTGCAGGCGCTTCACCTCGTCGGCCGTCATGGGGCGAGTATAGGCGCGCGGGCGCGCGCCCCGGCCATGCCCCGCCCCCGACCCCTGGCCGCGACCGCGCCCCATGCCCTACGCTCTGTTGCGATGCCGACCGGCCCCTTCCCCTCCGACCTCACGCTCGCCTCCGGCCCGGTGACGCTGCGCCCGCTGACGCTCGACGACGTGCCGCGGCTGATGGACCTCGCCAACGCCACGCCCGAGGCCTTCGCGAACACCTTCACCCCCCGCACCGCCGACCAGGCGGCCGCCTACTTCGGCAAGGCCTTCGCCGAGCGCGCCGACGGCGTCGCCTTCCCCTTCGCGGTGGTGCGCGACGACGGCGACGGCCCCCGGGTGGTGGGCACCACCCGACTCCAAGAGTTCGACGTCCACCACGCACGCTGCTCGATCGGCTACACCTGGTACGCCCCTGCGCACCACCGCGACGGCACCAACCGCCGCTGCAAGATCCTGCTGCTCGATCACGTCTTCGACGTCCTGGGGATCCGGCGGGTGCAGTTCACGATCGACGCCGGCAACGCGGCTTCGATCCGCTCGGTCGAGCGCCTGGGCGCGGTGTGTGAGGGCACGCTGCGCCAGCACCGCCTCGCCGACGACGGCACGGTGCGCGACTCCGTGATCTACGCGATCCTCGCGGCCGAGTGGCGGCGGGCGCGGGTGGCGCTCACGGTGGGGTGAACTCGCGGAGCGTGCGGCCAGGCGACCGGTCCTTCGCCTGAATCCGATGTCAGTTCCCACGAGCTTGACCCAGGATTTCCCGCGAGCTTGACCCACCCTGGTGGCGCGGTTTTCTCGCGAGCTTGACCCAGGTCGTGGCCATTTTTGCCGGTATCTTGATGCCATGAAGATCACCATCGACCGGGCCGGGCGCGTCGTGCTGCCCAAGGCCCTCCGAGACGCGGTCGGCATCTCGGCGGGCGCTGCGCTCGAGGCGACGGTCCGCGACGGCCGCATCGAGATCGAGGTTCCGCCCTCGGAGGTAGGGCTCGAGCGGCGTGGCGACGTCCTGGTGGCCGTGCCGATCCAACCGGTGCGGCCCCTGCGTGCGGACGCCGTGCGCACGACCCTCGACGCGATCCGCGCCGAGCCGTGACGCGCGTCGCCTTCGACACCAGCGTCCTGGTGCCGGCGCTGCTCGCCGCCCACGAGCACCACACGGCAGCCCACCGACTGCTGCAGCGGACCCTCCAAGAACCGGGCGGCGTGGTCGTGCCCGTTCCCGTGGAGTTCGAGACCTATGCCGTGCTCACGCGCCGCCCAGCGCCATGGCGGCTCGACGGCGCGACCGCCGAACGGGTCCTCCACGGCTCGCTCGCCCACCGCGCCACCCTGGCCACGACCCCGGACGACGACGCGGTCTGGTCGACGATCCGTGGTCTTGAGCACGCACGCCTCGTCGGGAGCGTCGCCCACGACGCCCACGTCGTCGCCTGCGCACGAGCTGCCGGCGCCGAAGAGCTCGCGACACTCAACCACCGAGATTTCGAACGGCTCGACCTGGGCGACCTGCGCTTGGTCGCACCCTGACGTCCGACGGCCGGAGCGGATCGTCGAGATCGAGGCGATCGCGGGGGCGCCGGAGACCTGAGGAACGTGTGTTGCGTTTTCGCTATAGTTAGCGCCAGCTGTAGTAGATTCACAACATCGTGGAGAGCCCGACCGACCGCATCCTCGAGCTCACCGACCGACACGGTCTCGTCCGCGCCCGCGACGTCGCCGCCGCCGGCATACCGACCGCATACCTGACGCGCCTCACCCGATCCGGGGTGCTCGAGCGCGTCGGGCGCGGCCTGTACGGGCGTCCGGACACCATGCGCAGCCCGCACGTGACCCTTGCCGAAGTCGCCCGGCAGGTGCCGAAGGGCGTCGTCTGCCTGGTCTCCGCGCTGCGTTTCCACGACCTGGGCAACCAACGCCCACATCGGGTCTGGCTTGCGCTACCACCGCACGCGGCCACCCCCAAGGCGCCGAGTGTGGCGCTCGAAGTGGTCCGCATGGCGCCACCGATGCTCGCAGCCGGCGTGCAAACCGTCGACATCGACCGGGTGCCGGTGCGCGTCTTCGATCCGAGCAAGACGATCGCCGACCTCTTTCGGTTCCGAAACCGCGTAGGACTCGACGTCGCCGTGGAGGCTCTGCGAGCGTACTGGGAAAGTCCCTATCGAAGCGTTGCCGCGCTGGAGCGGTACGCGCGCATCGACCGGGTCGCAACGGTGCTGCGTCCATACCTGGAGGCGATGGCCGAATGACGCGCAACGTGGCCGCCAGCGTCCACGGCCGCCTTCTCCACCTGGCGCGCAGCCGCGGCGTGGACTTCAATGCCTTGTTGGACCGATACGCGTTGGAGCGGTTGCTGTACCGCATGTCGGTATCCGCGCACGCAGGTGCCTTCGTGCTGAAGGGCGCGCAGCTCCTGTTGACCTACACCGACGGCGCCCACCGGCCGACGCGCGATCTCGACCTGCTCGGACTCGGTCGCGACGACGCTGAATCCCTCACCTACGCCTTTCGGGACATCTGTGGGGTGGCCGTCGATGACGGCGTCGTGTTCGACCCAGGCTCCATCGAGGTCCGCGCCATCCGCGAGGGAGCGACGCACGGTGGCCAGCGCGTGCGCCTCGTCGCACACCTCGGCACGGCCCGGGTTCGACTCCAGGTGGACGTTGGGTTCGGCGACGTCGTCACCCCGAAGCCTGAGTGGGTCACGTTCCCCACGCTGCTCGACGCCCCCGAACCGCGCCTCCATGGGTACCCGTTGGCCACCGTGGTGGCCGAGAAGCTCGAAGCACTGTCGAGCCTCGGGCTCGCCACCTCGCGCATGAAGGACGTGTACGACCTTTGGTTCGTGCTGACCCGGTTCGAGCTCGACGAGGCGGACCTGCAGGCGGCCATTCGACGCACGTTCGCACAGCGCGGCACGAGCACGAACGAAACCCCCGAGGCGTTCACGCCGCGCTTCTGGCACGACGCGGACAAGCGGCAGCAGTGGGCGACCTTCGTGAGGCGCTCGCAGATCGACGCACCGAGCCTCGAAGACGCTTGCCAAGTCGTAGCGGACGCGCTGCAGCCGCTCATGGCCGACGAAGAATCGTGACCACCGAACGCTGACGTCCGGCATCACCGCGTCGCCGACGATGGCACGGTACGCGACTCGGTGATCTACGCGATCCTCGCGGCCGAGTGGCGGCGGGCGCGGCTCACGCTGGACCTTGGCTGAGGCGCTCCGAGTCGCGACCCGCGCGCGAGCCCCGCACCGCCAGGTACGTCAGCGCGCCCACGGCGTACGTCAGCGCGTCCCACGGGTCGGCGACGGCACCGGGGCGCACGGCGGGCCAGACCACGGGTGCCAGTTCCCAGACGATCGCTCCGAAGGCGGTCGCGCCCAAGATCTCGGCGGTCCAGGCGGGCCGGCGCAGCACGACGCGCGCGATCGCGTCGACGATCCCGGCGAAGGCCACCGCCGCGGTGAGGTCGTTCAAGTGGGCGGCGGCCAGCGGGTGGGTGCCGACCGTGGCCTGCAGGGCCCGATGGCCGACGTAGACCGCCGCTGCGAACGCCACCACCGCCACGGCGCGCCGGTCCGACGCGCGCGCGGCGCAGGTCATACGTACAGCAGGCCGACCCACGTGGTGATCGCTACGAGCGCACCCGCGGCGAGGCGGCGCCAGGGGCCGGGGGTAAGGCGCGGTTCCATGACCGGAGCCTAACGCCGGCGGTGCGGTGGACATGGTCACCGGACGCCGCGTTCGCGCTGCCCACGGGGTCGCGGCAGCCGGTACCCTCGCCCATGGACCCCGCCACGCGCGCCCGACTCCATGCCCAGGTCGACGCCCAGCTCGAGGCGGACGTCGCACGCATCCAACGCTGGGTGCGCCAACCGAGCGTCAGCTGGCACGACCACGGCGTGAAGGACATGGCGCGCGTGGTCGCCGAGGAGCTCGAGGACCTTGGATGCGACGGCGTCGAAGTGCTGGAGGGGCGCTACCAACCGGCCGTATGGGGGCGGCTTGACGTGGGCGCGCCGGTGACGGTGCACGTCTACGGAATGTTTGACACCCGCACGGTCGACGCCCGTCACGGCGACCCGTTCAGCGGTGAACTCGCTGCTCGCGACGGCTACCCACGGGTGCTGCGCGGGCGCGGCGCCACCGGCGCCAAGGGGCCGTTCGTCGCCTTCCTGAACGCGGTGCGCGCCACCCTGGCGGCCACCGGCACGCTCCCGATGAACCTCTGCTTCCTGACCGAGGGCGAGGAGATCATGGGGAGCCCCACGTACGCGGCGCACGTCGAGCGACTGCGCCCCCGGATGACCGACGTCGTCGCCAGCTTCAACCCCTCGAGCGCCCAAGCCGGGCGCGGCGCGGTGGCCGTGGGACTCGGGCTCAAGGGGATGGTGGTGCTCGAGCTGACCGCCTCCGGCGAGCACTGGCCGCACGCCCCCAAGCGCACCATCCACAGCTCGGCGGCTGGGCTCGTCGATTCGCCGCCGTTCCGGTTGGCGCAGGCGCTCGCGACGCTCACCCACCCCGACGGCAGCGGCTGCAGGGTGCCGGAGCTCGCGGCGCTGTGGGACCACCGTGCGACGCTCGACCGCGCGCGCGCGGCACGGCTGGCCGCGCTGCGCACCGACATCGCCGGCCGCGACCCGCGCGACGCGCTGCCGCTGGGCGGCGCCGCGAACGTGGACGCCCTGCGCGGCACCGACCCGCTCGTCGACCTGCTCTACGGCCCCACCTTCAACGTCGCCGGGCTGCGCGCCGGTTTCCTGGGGTCGAACAGCGGCACCATCCCGTTCGTCGTCCCCGGCAGCGCTACGGCGACGATCGACATCCGGACGGTCGTCGACGTGCCGGCGGCCGAGATCGTCGCGGCGGTGCGGCGCCACCTCGACCGGCACGGGTACGCCGACGTCGCCATCGAGACCTTCGCCGCGTACGATCACCATCAGACCGACCCCGAGCACCCGCTCGTCGCCGCGGCCGAAACGACTCTGCGCGCGCACGGCTTCGAGCCGGTCGTCTGGCCGATCCAACCGGGCGGCGGCCCCTGGACCGCGGTGCCCAACGCGCTCGGCGTCCCCTGCCTGCGCGGCGCCGTCCCCGGCGGCGGCACCGGCGGCGACGACGAGTACCTGGTGATCGACGGCGACGACCGCACCGCCGGCCTCGCCACCGCCCAGAAGGTGCACGTCGACCTGATGCACGCCGCGGCGGCCGCGCTCGCCCCCGCGAACCCCTGAGGAGGCACCCCGTGCCCAGCAAGAAGACCGTCTACCCCAGCTCGAACCCCGACCTGCCGCTCTCGCCGCTCACCCGCCTCGGCGACGCGCTCTACTCCGCCGGCCAGGTGGGCGTCGACCCCGAGACGCGTGTGGTCCCCGACGGCGTGCGCGCCCAGACCCGCCAGGTGCTCCTCAACCTGCGCACCGTGCTCGCCACGGCCGGCGCCGACCTGTCGGACGTCGTCAAGACCACCGTCTTCCTGACCGACATGGCCGACTTCGCCGAGTTCAACGAGGCCTACCGCGAGTTCTTCCCGGTCGACCCGCCGGCGCGCAGCACGGTGGGCGTGGCGGCGCTGGCGCGGCCGGAGCTGATCGTGGAGATCGAGGCGATCGCGGTGGTGCAGGAGGGCTGAGCTCCACCAATTACAGTAGGGCCATGCCGACCTGGACCAGGCGACTTCCACGCTGGTCGCGCAGCGCCGCGCGCGCCTTCAAACTGCACGTGGTCCAGTCGTACGCCATGTTCTTCGCGCGCAACCTGCCGCGCGCGCTGTGGCCGCGCACCTTCGCCGATCACGTCCGACGCAAGATGCTGTTCGACCGCCGGCCGTACCTCGCGATCACGGCCGACAAGGTGCGGGTGGGCGATTACGTTCGCGACAAGGTCGGCGAGCACGTCCTCACGAAGGCGTACGCCATCGCCGAGGACCCGCGGACGATCGACTGGAGCGCTGTGCTGCGCACGTACGTTCGCAAGGCCACCCACGCCTGCGGCGGTGTCATCGTCGTCAGCGACGAAGCCGGTCCGGACGCGCGGCTGCCGACCGCCACGGACTCGCGCTGGCGTCGCGCGTTCGTCCGGCCCGAACGCGCGACGCCGGACGAAACCACCGAGGTCTGCCTCCGCTGGGTGAACAACCGCTTCGGGTGGGGACCCGGGTCGACGCACGAGCACCAGTTCTGCCACATCACGCCGCGCGTCCTGGTCGAGGAACTCTTGCGACGGCCCGACGGCGCGTTGGCGTACGACTACAAGCTCCACGTGTTCCACGGCCGCTGCGAGCTGATCGTGCTGTTCGCCGGTCCCTGGGATGACCGACGCGTCGACCTCCACGACCTGGGCGACCGCGTCGTGTTCGGCGAGCTCACGAACACGCCGGGCGCCGGCGTCAGAGAGAACGACCCGGCGTTCGACCGCTTGATGGGCACGTTCTGGCGCAGGGGCGGTAGCACGGCGCCGTCGGAGGACCCACTCTCCGACACGCCCGTGCGCGCCAAGGGGCGCTCGGTCGTTGCGGCGCCCAAGCGCCCGTCGCGCCTGCCGGGTCAGCCTCCATCGTGTCCGAGCAGAACCTGATGGCCACCGACGCCGTCCCCATCACCGTCGTCATCCCGCTCTACCAGATGGGTCACGCGATCGAACGCACCATCGCCAGCGCGCTCGCCCAGGTCCACGCGCCCACCGACGTGATCGTGGTCGACGACGGATCCACTGACGACGGACCGGAGCGGGTGCGCTCGACCTTCGGGGACGCCGTCCGCCTGGTGCACCAAACGAACGCAGGGGCAGGACCCGCCCGGAACCACGGCGTCGAACTGGCGCGCACCCGCTGGATCGCCTTCCTGGACGCCGACGACCTGTGGCTGCCCGATCACCTCGAAGCGCTCGCCGCGGCCGTCCGTGCCTTCCCCGACCACCGCGTGTTCGCGTCACGCAGCCGCGCGGTGCCCGAACGCGACGTCGTCGCGGGGCGCGTTCCGGACGCCATCGAGCACGCGCGCGCGGCTGGCGCCGGCCAACCGCCCAGGGTCATCGACTATTTCGTCTAAGCGGTCACCAAACAGCGACCCTTCTTCCCCACCACGCTCCTCATCGACCGCGACCTGCACCTCGGGATGGGTGGGTTCGACGGCCGCTACCGCCGCGGTCAGGACATGGAGCTCATGGCGCGGGTGGCGCTGGCCCATCCGGTGGTCGGCACCGACCGCATCACGGCCTGGTACGTCCGCGGCGCCAACCCAATCAAGCCCGGCCCCCGGCGCCTTACCATCGAGCGGCTCGACGACGTGAACTCCCACCTCGAGGCCATCGAAGCGCAGGCCGAGGCGATGGGGGCCGAGGCCGGCGCCAGCCGGGCCGCGTACGTCGCGTGGCGACTGCGGATGACGTCGGCGCGGTGGGCGCACGCGGGCGACCTGCGGGGCGTGATGCAGCTCCTGCGCGTCGCGCCGCGGCGCTTGCGATGGCGGCTGTCGCGGTTCGCGATCCTTGCGGCGCTGCCGAAGCCGCTGCGGACGTCGCGGTTCGATTGAGGGCGGCGACCACCCGCAGGACGCGTTACCTCGACGCCGCCTCGGCTAGCAGCCGCCGCGCCTGCGCCCGCACCGGCGCGTCCACCATCGTCGCGCCCACGCGCACCGCGCCCCCTTCGGGCGCGGCCAACACCGCCTCCGCCCACGCCACCGCGGCCGCCGACGGCCGGAAGCCTTCGAGCGTCGGCGCCACCTGCCGCGGGTGCACGCACATGCGTCCAGTCCAGCCACTCGCCCGCAAGCGCGCCGACCCCGCCTCGAACCCGGCCATGTCGTCGAGCTCCATGGCCGGCCCGTCGACGCGCGCCGCCACCCCCACCGCCGCGGCCGCGAACACGAGTCGCCGGCGCGCGTCGTCCACGACCGCCGCCCGCGCGCCCGGGTCGGCGCGCGGCGGCACGCCCAGGTCGGCGCACAGGTCCTCGACGCCCAGCGACACGCCGACGACGCGGTCGGACGCGGCGAGCAGCGCGGACGCGTTCGCCACGCCGCGGGCGCTCTCGATCATCACGATCAGCCCCGGCTTGGCACCCGGCGCGCCCCACGCACGGTCGATCGTGTCCAGCGCGAAGCGCAGCGCCTCGACGTCCGCCACCTTCGGCAGCACGAAGCCGGCCGTGCCCGGCCCGCAACCCGCAGCGACGTCGTCGGTGAACGAGGCCGTGTCCACGGCGGTCGGGCGAACGTAGAGCGCCGGCAGCTCGGGGCGCGGCGCCGCCACCAAGGCGGCCACGCGGGCGTGCGCGGCGTCGCGCTCGACCGGGTCGAGGCCGTCCTCCAGGTCGAGGATCGCGGCGTGCGCGCAGGACCCGGGCAGCTTGGCGACGAACCGCTCGGCGGCGCCGGGGGCGAAGAGCCAGGCGCGGTGGTGGTGGGGTTTGGGGTCGCGCATGGGGGTCATGGTACGGGGGCGTCACGTCCGCGCCACGCCGATCGAGCCG
>JAGXHO010000023.1 GCA_024636105.1 Trueperaceae bacterium
GGGCATGGAGGCCTCCCATTTCCATGTCAACCGTACACACACCGATATTCCGTGTCAATAGCGTTTACATGATTCTTGGCGCCCGGGTCAGTCCCCCGCCGGCTCCTCGGTTGCGATCGCGACCGCCGCCCCCCGTCGCCGCGCCGCAGCGACGCCCACGTACGCCCCGGCAGCGACGGCCGTCGCGACGCCGGCGAGGGCCATCGCGAACGATGGACCGGCCGTGCTCGCGACCACGCCCAGCACGCTCGAACCGAGCGCGATCCCACCGAAGAACACCAACGAGTGGATGCTCAGGACGATCGAGCGCCGCTCGCTCGGCACCGCCTGGTTGAGCAGCGCGTCGTGCGGCGCGTTCTGCGCCGCGATCGCGACGAAGGCCAGCCCAAGGCCGACCGCCACGCCGAGCCCGCCCGCCTGCGCCGCGAGCAGGAGCATCGCTGCCGCCTTGAGCAGCTGGGTGGCGGCCGCGAGGGCGACCGGTCCACCCGGGAAGCGCTCGCCGTAGCGCATCACGGCCAAGCTCCCGAGCAGGCCGGAGGCGCCGAGCACGAAGCCGAGGGCGCCGTACACGCCGCTCCTGGCTGGGTCCGCGCCGAAGGTGAGGCTGGCGATCGGCTGCCAGAAGGTCTCCACGGCCGTCAGCGACCACCCCATGGCGCCCCCCGCGAGCAGCAGCCACGGCAGCGTCGGAAGCCGACGCACCAACCGGAACCCGTCGCGCACGATGGCGGGCGTCTGGAAGGCGGCCGCCCATCGCGCGCGCCCTTCGAACTCGGGCTCGACGACCAGGAGCACGGTCAACCCCGCGACCACGAGCCGCAGGAGCAGCCCCGCCGCGAGCGCCACGCCGAAGCCGGCGAGCGGCCACGGCAGGTCGGCGCCCGCGAAAAGGGCCGGTAGCGCACCGCCGAGCGCCGCACCCGCGAGCATCGCCGCGGTCTGCACCACCCCGATGGTGGCGAGGTGGTGCTGCAGGTCGACCCCGGCGCCGGTGCCCGTGAGCCGATCGACGTACCACGCCTCCAGGGCACCGCTGTGCAGCGCGCTTCCGATTCCCTGGAAGACCGCGTACACGAGGAGCATCGCCGGGCCACCGACGAACAGCAGCGCCACGAACGAGACGAAGGTCGCCAGCTGCGATGCCAATGCGATCGGCTTGCGACCGATGGCGTCAGCGAGGCCGCCGGTCGGCACCTCGAGCAGGACGACGAACACGGCCCGGAGGGCGAAGGCGAAGCCGATCGCGGCGAGGTCGAAGCCACGGTCGGTCAGGTGCAGCACGAGCACCGGCAGCGGCAGCCAGATGGCGAACTCCTGCAGCGCCACCAGAACCGAGTAGCGCCGCGTCACGCCGCGCTCGTGCCCCAGCGCGAAGGCGTCACCCACCGCGGCACCTGCCAACGCGATACCCGCGCGCACCGTGCCCAGCGTCGGTCGCACGAGCGACGCCGCGGGCGCCGGAGCTGCCGGGTACCGGACGGTTCATGCGGCGCAGTATCCCCCGTGCGCACCACGCTTGTGAAGCCTTCCGGACGAACGGAGCGATCGCCCCGTGGGAGCGGCGCGCCCGGGCGATCGGCGCCCCGCCCGGGGCGCATGCCCCCCCGGACGCCCCCTCGAGGATGCGACCCTGGAGGAACGCTCGCGAGGAGGTACTCGTGGCGATCGACCTGATCGGTGGCGTCGGCGTCTTCCTGCTCGGCATGCTGCTCCTCACCGAGGGGCTCAAGGCGATGGCGGGGAGCGCCTTGCGCCGTGGTCTCGCGCGCTTCACGCGTGGCAGGCTCGCGGCCGTGGCGACGGGCGCGGTCGCGACCGCGGTGATCCAATCGTCGAGCGCGACCACGATGACCACGATCGGACTGGTCGCCGCCGGCTTGTTGCCCATGGTCAGCGCCATCGGCGTGATCCTGGGCGCCAACCTGGGCACTACGTCCACGGCCTGGATCGTCGCCTATTTCGGGTTGAAGCTCGACGTGTCGTCGGTGGCGATGCTCGCCGTCGCAGCCGGTGCGCTCCTGCGCTTGCTCGGCCGCGGGCGCTTCTCGGCGGCCGGTCTGCCGCTTGCCGGCTTCGGGCTGCTCTTCGTGGGCATCGGCCTGATGCAGGCGGCGATGGCCGACCTGGCCGACGGCTTCACGATCCCAGCGGCCAGCACCGACCACCTCGGCGGGATGCTGTTGCTCGTGGCGATCGGTGCGGCGATGACCTTGATCATGCAGTCCTCGAGCGCCGCCGTCGCCACCACCCTCACGGCGCTCGCCGCTGGCGCGATCGGGCTCGAGCAGGCGGCCGCGCTGGTGATCGGTCAGAACCTCGGCACCACCCCGAAGGCGCTGCTCGCGTCGCTCGGGGCGAGCGCTGCCGCGCGCCGCACGGCGGTCGCGCACGTGGTGTTCAACGGGCTCACGGGTGCGGTGGCGCTCGCTCTGCTCGCGGCGCTCGCGCGCTTCGGCCTCGACCCGGATGGGACCCTGGATCGGTTCGACCCGGCGCTGGTGATCGCCGCCTTCCACACGCTGTTCAACGTGGTGGGCGTGGCGCTGTTGCTGCCCTGGCTGCCGACGTTCGCGGCCCTGGTGACGCGGCTGGTGCCGGACCGCGGACCGCCGCTGACCCGCCACCTCGGGTATGCGTCGGTCGACGAACCCGCCCTCGCGGTGCAGGCGGCGCGTACGACCCTGCTCGGCATCGCAGCCGAACTCGGCGACGGCGCTCGTGCCCTCGCCACCCGCGTCGGCACCGCGCGCGCGACGGCCGAGGCCCGCGCTCGGTTGAGCCACGCCGGCCAGGCGCTCGAGGAGACGCTCGAGTTCCTCGCGAAGGTGCGCACGGGCGACGGCGACCCGGCCGACCGGCGCCGGCACGTCTCGGTGCTGCACGCGCTCGACCATCTCCACCGGGCCGCCAAGCGCTTGGAGCCCTCCGCCGCGCTGGCGCGCTTCGCCCACGTCCCCGAAGTCCGCCCGGTGCGCGAGGCGCTCGACGCTTCGGTGGCGGCGATGGTCGCGTGGTGCCCGGTGCTGGCGCCCGAGGCACCGGCAGACGCCATCCTGGAGCGCTTCCAGGTGATCCCGGGGTTGCGCCGACGCACCCGCGGGCAGGTCCTGCGGCGCGTCGCCGAGGGGACGGCGGCCGCCGACGACGCCGAGGAGACGCTCGAGGCGCTGACGTGGGCGCAGGCCATCGCCCACAACTTCGAGCGGGCGGTGCACCACCTGAGGGAACCGGCGCCGGGCGACGAGTCCTGAGTTCGATCGGCGCGCCGCGTCGACGCGCACCGCTTCGCGATGCGCGAGGATGCGGGGGAGGAGGTCGAACCGGATGCATGAGCCGACCCCGAACGCGCTCGCCGAGTTCCGCGCCGCCCTGAAACGGCAGTACCGCGCCGCCCTCGCCATGCTCCGCGACGCCGTCGAGCGCTGCCCCGACGCCGTCTGGGGCGACCCCACGCCGACGAACGCCTTCTGGCAGGTCGCCTACCACACGCTCTACTTCACCCACCTGTACCTCCAGCCCGACGCGGCGAGCTTCCGACCGTGGCCCGGGCATCGGTCCGACGTGCAGCACGAGGACGGCATCGCCGGACCGGCGGACCCCACGAGCTCGCTTCCCCTGGTCCCGAGCCCGTACACCAAGGACCAGGTGCTCGCCTACCTCGACCACGTCCACGCCAGCGTCGACGGCGTGGACGCGCTCGACCTCGCCGCCGCGACCAGCGGGTTCTCGTGGTACGCGATGGGCAAGCTCGAGCATCAGCTCGTCAACCTGCGCCACGTCCAGCACCACGTCGGCCAGCTCGCGGACCGCGTGCGCGCGGCGACCGGCGAGGGCGTGCGCTGGGTGAGCCCGAAGGCATCGGATTCCGGTGCCTGAGGGTCCGTCGGCTCGTCGCCAACGGCTCGGTCGCGCGCGAGGGCGGGTCGGCCGTCGCCTCGCGGCCGCGCTCGTGTTCCTCGCGCTCGCCGCAGCCGCGTCCGCGCAGGGCGTCTTGGACCCGCCCCGCGCCGACCTCCGCGTCGTCGTCCTCGGCGACCTGAACGGTCCGTACGGCGCCACCGAGTACGCCGCCGCGGTGCACCGGACGGTGGCCACGATCGTCGACGTCTGGCGCCCCGACCTGGTGCTGCTGCCCGGCGACCTGGTGGCCGGTCAGTCGAGCGCCCTCCCGGACGACCGGTTCGCCGAGATGTGGGCGGCGTTCGACGCCGCGGTCGCGGCGCCGCTGCGGGCGGCGGGCATCCCGTACGCGGCGGCCTTGGGCAACCACGACGCGTCGAAGCTGCTCGATGCGGACGGCGCGTTCGCCTTCGCGCGGGAGCGGGACGCGGCCGCGGCGTACTGGAGCGCCCCCCACCACGGCGTCGGCCTCGACGTCGTGGCCGATGCCGACGCCCCGTTCGCCTGGTCGTTCCGCCTCGGCCCCCTGTTCGTCGCGGTCGTGGACGCCTCGGGACCGGCGCTGAACGAGGGCGAACGCGCGGCGCTGGCGGCCGCGCTCGACGCACCCGCCGCGCGTTCGGCCGCGCTTCGCTGGGTCACCGGCCACCTGCCGCTCCTCGGCGTCGCCGAGGGGCGCGATCGCGACGGCGAGGTGGTGTGGCGCGCCGCAGACCTGCGCGACCTGATGGTCGCCGGCGGCGTCGACACGTACCTCAGCGGGCACCAGGGGGCGTTCTACGCCGCCGCGTGGGGCGACCTCGAGCTGCTGTTCGCGCCCGGGGCGGTCGGCGGCCGCGCGCTGCGCGGCACCGGCCTGACTCCGCGCGCCGGAGTCCTGGTCGTGGACGTGGCGCTCACCCCGATCGACGTGGCGGTGCAGGCGTTCGATCCGGCGACGCTCGCGCCTTACCCCGAGGACGCCGTCCCTCCGCGCCTATCGGCGTTCGGCGCCGAGTTGGAGCGCTCACCCCGCGTGCGGTGACGGAACCCCGGCCGAGCGCGTGCGCGAGGCGCCGCCCAACGCATCGGTTCAGTCATCGTGGTCGTCGTCCTCCTCGTCCTCGTGGTCGTCGTCGTGCTCGTCTTCGTGATCTTCGTCGTGGTCGTCGTCGTCGTACCCGCCCGAGCCGTGGCAGCTGCTGCAGGTGGCGTCGCCGATGGGGCGGTGGTCCTCCGGCGGCGTCTGGATCGGGCCCCCGGATTCGTCACCCGGCGTGCCGGCGTGGCAGCTGCTGCAGACCGCGGTCCCGATCCGGCGGTGACCGGGTGGTCTTCGGGCTGACGGGCGGGGTCGTAGGCGGCACAGAAAACGTCGAACAGCGGGTGGCCGACGTCCATGATCTCGCAGGAGGACTCGATCGGGACCTGGGCACCCTCGATGCCCTGGCGTCGCAGGTAGTCGACGAGGGTCTCGGTCCCGAAC
>JAGXHO010000231.1 GCA_024636105.1 Trueperaceae bacterium
CCTCAATTGGAACACCAGCCACTCGGCGTGGACCCCCGATGCGCCGAGGAACGGGGCCGTGGGCTGGTTCAGGGCGAACGGCAGCGCCTCGTCGATGATCCCGCGCGCCTCGTGCTCGGCCTCGATCTCGCGTCGCTTGCGCCTCGTCCAGGCTGGGAGCAGGTGCGCCCGGCGGTAGAGGTTCTGCCACGCCAATCCGTCGGCGAGGACCATGGCGCGGACGACGTCGCGGACGCTGCCGCTCACGGCGCCCGCCTCGGCGCCAGATCGGCGAGCGCGTCCGCGGTCGCGATCAGGTCGGCCCCTGCGACGCAGGCGAGGCAGCGCCCGGTGGCGGGCGCGACGACCGTATGCCAGCGGTCGGGGAACGCGCTCGGGCCGAGCTTCGCGCCCAGGATCGCCCCGATGATGGCGGCGACCGTGTCCGAGTCGCGGCCCAGGTTGACGGCGGCGAGGAGGGTGCCCACGACGTCGCCGCGCCCGGCGACGAGCAGCCCGAAGGCCAGCGCCACAGCTTCCGGCGCCAGGTCCGCCCAAGGGTAATACTCGACGGCTAGTTCGTCGTGCAAGCTCGGGATCGCGTCTTTGGCCCCACTCGCTCGTTCGCCGAGGCGGACGGCCCGGTGCAGATGGCGCGCCGTCCAGGAGTCGCTCGGAACGACCTCGAGCCCCGTCGCCAGGATGCCGTCGAGCGTTGCGCCGCGCGTGGCCGCGGTGATCGCTGCGGCCACCGCCTGGCCGGCGTAGATGCCCTCGCCGTCGTGGCTCACCCGACCGTCCTCGCGCGCCAGCCGTGCGGCAAGCTCAGGGTCGCCACCGGAGACGATCCCGAACGGGGCCACGCGCATCGCCAGACCGTCGCTCCAGGCGTGGTAGTGGCGGCCGGACTCCGGCGGGCGCAGCCCACGCTTGAGGTTTTCGATCGTGGCCATCTCGCTGAACCCGGCGCCCTTGAACGGGCCCTCTTGCGGCACGATGTGCTCGAGCCAAGCGTCGGCGAAGTGCTCGCTCGTGACGCCCAGCCCGTGCTCGATGAGGACGCGGGCGGAGAACAGCGTGTACTCGGTGTCGTCGCTCACCGCGGTCGAGCCCGCAGGCAGGTCCTCGATGTAGCCCCACTTGGCCGCGATGGCGTCGGGCGTCCACCCCTCGGTGGGTTGGCCCAGCGCGTCGCCCACGGCCAGGCCAATCAGGCACCCACGCGCCGCCTCTTGGATGGGCAAGGGCGAACCGCTCATGCGGGCACCTCGTGGCGGATGTAGTCCGTCGACGACTCGCGCACGATCAATCGGGGCGTCACCGTGACCTTCCGGGGCTCCTCGGCCGCTCCTCCGAGCAGGCGCTCGAGCAGCATCTCCGCCGCCAGCCGGCCCCGCTCTTCGGCGAGCAAGGAGACCGTGCTGAGCGTCGGCGTCGAGATCTTCGCGAGGTCGATGTCGTCCATACCGACCAGGGCCACCTGACTCGGAACGCCGATCCCGAGCTCGCGCAGGCGTCGCATCGCGCCGAAGGCGATCACGTCGTTGGCGCAGAAGATCGCATCGAGCTCGTCGTGCCCGGCGAGCAGACGGTCGACGGACCGGTACCCGCCCGCCATGCTGAACTCGCCGTTCACGATCAGGGCCTCGTCCACGCGCAGCCCGTTCTCTTCCAGCGCCCGGCGGTACCCGAGGGACCGCGTCCCGGCAGGCACGGTGCCGGGGGCGCCGTTGATGAACCCGATGCGTCGCCGCCCGCTGTCGAGGAGGTGTTGCACCGCTTCCTGCGCGCCGCCGGTCGAGTCCACGCGAACGTTGTCGACCCGCGCCTCCTCGGGCACCGAGCCGACCACGCAGACGCGGCCGCGCACGCGCTCGAGGCGCTCGACGAGCTTCCTCGTGGGCTTGAGCGAGCAGATGATGAGGCCATCGACGCGCATCTGCTCGAGGCTGTCCAGGGCGAACTCTTCTCCGCCGGGATCGTCGTTGGCGCTCATCAACGAGAGCCGGAAGCCGCGCTCCTTCGCCTGCCGCTGGATCGTTTTCGCCATCGCCACGTAGACGGGGTTGGCGATGTCGGGCACGACGAGAGCGATCTGCTCGGTGCTGCGCCGCTTGAGGCTGCGGGCGACGTGGTTGGGCACGTAATCGAGGTCGGCGATGGCGTCGAGCACCCGGCGGCGCGTCGCCTCGGGTCCGGCTTGCGTGTTGACGACGCGCGACACCGTGCCGATCGAGACACCGGCTCGGGTCGCCACGTCGACGATCGTCGCCCTCTTCTGCTTGTCACTCACGAAGGTTCACCCATGATTGGTTCGGTGATGCTAAAACGTTTCACGCGTGCGGTCAAGGTCGAGCAACTGCGTGCGGCCGGCTGCACGTAGGGCGCCGCCGCCGCAGCCCTTCGAGGACGGAACGAGGGGCCGGGGTAGGATGGACGCCGGAATTATGACCAGGCCGCAAGCCAGACAGGACGCCACCCACGTCACGATCGCCGACGTAGCCGAGCGTGCCGGCGTGTCGATCGGGACCGTGTCCCGGGTGCTCAACAACGTCGAGAACACCGGGGCGGACGTTCGGCTCCGAGTCCGGGGCGCCGTCGAGGCTCTCGGCTACGTCCCCAACCACGCGGCCCGCAGCCTCAAGCGCCGGCTGACGATGCAGGTCGCGCTCGTGGTCCCGGACCTCGGCAACCCCGTGTACGCGCAGATGGCCGTCGGCGTTCAGCGTGAGGCGGCCGCGGCGGGCTACCACCTGACCTTGGTCAGCAGCGGGGGCGACTGGGGCGAGGAGCGGCTCGCCCTCCAGAGCCTAGAGGAGCGCCAGGTGGACGGAGCGATCTTCTGCTCGCTGAACGTCACCCAGAACCTCGTCCGGTCGGTCGCCGAGCACGCCAGCAGCATCTGCGTCATCGGCGCTCTGCCGCTCGACTGCCCGGTCGACAACGTGCGCCTCGATTCGGTCCGGGGTGCGGAGTTGGCGGTCGAGCACCTGGTGGGTTCGGGGCGGCGGCGCATCGCCTTCGTCAACGGGACGGCCGGAACCGTGCCGCACGAGGTCCGCGACCAGGGCTACCGCCAGGCGCTGGCCCGGGCCGGCATAGCGCACGACGGACGGTTGGTCGCCAGCGGCGACTTCACGATGGCCGGGGGCTACGCGGCGGTCGACCGGCTCTTGGCCGCGGGCGCAGCGTTCGACGCCCTCTTCTGCGCGAACGACACGATGGCGTTGGGGGCGATGCGGCGGCTGCAGGAGTCGGAGGTCTCGGTGCCGCAGCACGTCGCGGTGGTGGGCATGGACGACATCGAAGCCGCGCGGATGTCCACGCCCACGCTCACCACCGTCTCGTTGCTGGCACGCGAGCGCGGCCGGATCGCCTGCGAGCTGCTGCTCCGACGCCTCTCCGGAGGGGCCGCGGGCGAGCCGGAGAAGATCACCGTCTTGCCCAAACTCATCCAGCGCGAGTCGAGCGCCGCCGCCTGAGGTGGCCCGGCTGACGCTTTCGCTAGGTGCGCTGTCGACGTCGGGCCTCTCGAACCCCCTGCGCTACCGCCTCTGCCTGCCGGAGTCGGGGGCGTCCTCTCTGCCGCCCACGCCGGTGCTCCTGCTCCTGCACGGAAGCGGTGGCGACGAGCACTCTTGGGATCCGGGGCTCGAAGCGTTGCAGGAGGCGGTGGCTGAGGGGACGCTGCCGCCGATGGCGGCGGTCGCGCCCGCCAGCGCGACCAGCTGGTGGGTCGACGGTCCGGAAGCCGTGGAGTCGGCCGTGATCGACGAACTGCTCCCGAACGTCCTGGGCGAACTGGTCCCCAGGCGGACCGGACCGGTCGTCGTCGCCGGGTTCTCGATGGGGGGCTACGGCGCCGTGCGCTACGGCCTTCGGTACCCGGAGCTGTTCGCTGGCGCGATCGCGATGAGCTCCGCGCTCTACGAGGACCTGCCGCCGCCCGGCTCGAGCGCGCGCAGCAGCGGCGCCTTCGGCACGCCCTTCGACGAACGGCGTTGGCAGGAGCTCAACTACCCGGCGCTCCTCGACGCGTATCGAGGCTCCGGACGCCAGGTCCCCTTCTTCATCGCGGCAGGCGACGGCGACTGGAACGAACCGGCCGGTTGGCGGTTCAACACGGAGTACCAGTCGCTGCTGCTGTTCGAGCGCCTGGCCAAGGAGGCAGGTAGCCCGGCCTGCATGAGGATCGCTGCCGGAGGGCACGACTGGAGCTTCTGGCGGCCAACGTTCCTCGAGGGGCTGCGGTACCTGCTGACGGATGATCCCACGAGCTGAGGCGTTCGGAGGGCGCGACGACCGCTCGAGTCCGGCCCGGGTCCGAGCGCGCGCGAGGCCGAGGGTAAGGTGCGGGGATGCTGGAACTCGTGCTGATCCTCGTCGGCATCGTGGTGGCGTTCCTGCTCTTCTTCTGGGGCGCGTCGAGCTACACGAGCCGCGCGTTCGCGACGATCGCCGCTCGGCACGGCGCGGACACCGAGTGGATCGTGCAGAACGGGATCGCGCCGGCGGGGTGGAGTGAGGCTCAGAAGCGGCGCGTCGCCCAGCTGGAGGAGGCTGGAACCGCAGCCGAGCGCCTGGACCGGACCAAGGCGCGGTTTCGAGAGGGGCTCATCGCCCGGCTCGAGCGCCACCTGCGGTACCTGGAGCGCGCCACCGTCTTCCGGAACGAGTACGAGCGTACCGACCTGACGGACCGGATCCGGGAGGTGGGCAGGGCTTGGGAGAACGCCGGGTGGGCGCAGATCGTGGGCGAGGAGGAGTTCGACTTGCCCGGAGGGGCTCCGTAAGCCACGAAAGAGGGGAGGCGGCCGATCGGCCGCCTCCCCGTTCTCGCTCGTCGGGGTCGTTTCCCCGAACCGGTCCTTACCGAGCCATCCAGAACTGGTAGGCGAACTCGCCCATCTCGCCCTGCCAGATCTGACGAGGCGTGTACGCGGTCGGGATGTTGCGCATGCCGTTCGAGGCTACGAACAGATCCGGCAGCTGGCCCGCGGCACCGATGACGATGAGGTGCTCGGCCTGGTTGTCGAAGATCTGGGTCATGAGTTCGGCGAACTCGTCGCTGTCGGGGGGGACCTGACGCGACTGCTGGAACAGCTCCTCGTGGTCCTTCACCCACTGCGGCGGCTCGACGCCGGGCAGCACGCCGCCCTCGAAGTCGCTGAGGTTACGCTCGCCCGCCTCGATCTGCTGCTGCGCCCTCAGCCAGTTGAACCAGCCGCGGGCGGCCCAGGAATAGTTCTCATCGCCGAGCACCGCGAAGCTCTCGTACTCCTGCAGGTAGGAGTGGCCTTCGATGGTGGCGTCGAACGTTCCGGCGTCGAGCGATTCGTTGTGCAGGTCGCCACCGACGTTGCGGATCTCGACCCGCAAGCCGACGGCCTCAAGGTACTCCTTGAGCAGTTCGGCGGCTTGGGCCGGGTCGCCGACCCCTTCGATGCTGTCGGTGATCGTGAGGATGGTGGTGAACTCGCTGCCGTCGGGGGCCCGGCGGAAGCCATCCCCGCCGCGGTCGGTCATGCCGACCTCGTCGAGCAGCTGGTTCGCGAGCTCCGTGTCGTAGGCCGCGTAGCTCTCGGCCCACTCCGGGTTGAACCACTCCTCGCTCGTCTTGGCGGTCGTCTGCCCGGGGGTCGCCTGACCGATGTACAGCAGGTCGTTCAGCTCCTCCCGGTTGATGGCGACCGATACCGCCCGCCGGAAGTCGACGTTCCCGTACACGTCGCGCTTGACGGGATCCTCATGGGTGAGGTTGAAGATCAGCGTCAGGTTGGAGGCCATGAGGCTCGGAACCAGCTGGACGGTGTAATCACCGGCCGCCTCGTTCTGCTTCAGGAGCGTGAAGTCGGCGAACGTGGGGTAGAGGTAGGCGAGGTCGGTCTGGCCCGAGACGATGTTGAGGGTGTAGGTCTCCGGGTCGACGATCTGCGCGACGATGCGGTCGATGTAGGGCAGTTGACGCCCTTCGCTGTCCACGCCGAAGAAGTACGGGTTGCGCTCCAGCACGCGCCGGTTGGAGGTCAACTCGGTGACGATCCACGGGTGCAGGGTCGGCTTCTGGTCGATGTCGTAGGGGGCGTACAGGTCGTTGAAGGCGTCCTGCCAGGTCTCGTACCCCTCGCTCTTCGCCAGCTCTTCGGCATCGGGGTTGAAGTCGGGGTGGTACCGGCCCATGTAGTGCGAGGGCAGGATGTTCATGATCATGTTGCCCGCGTTGCCGCCCAGCTCTTCTTCCCAGCGCGGCTTCGGCTTGTTGAGGGTGAGCTGGAAGGTCCACTCGTCGATCGCCTCGAACGCGACCTCGTAGCCCTTGCGCGGGTAGTCGAGGTTCCACCAGGTGAGGTCGGGGTCTTAGGCCATGACCTCGTAGACGATCCGGACGTCGTCCATGCTCACGGGGTGTCCGTCGGACCATTTGAGCCCCTCACGCAGGGTGAAGGTGCCGGTCATGAAGTCGTCGGAGATCTCCCAATCGGCGAGGAGCGAAGCGCGGATGTTCCCCTCGGGGTCCATCTGCAGGAAGCGCGGGCTCATCTCCGGCGCCGGCATCATGTCGTTCCAAGGGTCCGGAGCGACCGCGTACACGAACACGGTGTCGCTGTACTCGCCGGGCTCGCCCAACAGGGTCAGCTCCGCGGGGACGGCGGGAAGCCGCTCTTCGACGGGGGGCAGGTCGCCGGCGGCGACGCGCTCGGCGAGCGAGGGCGCCTCACCGTACGACTGACCGAAGGCGATGCCCGCGGACAGCAGCACCGACATCCCGAAGAACGAGAGGCGTCGCAGGACGGGTCGATCCATGTGTGACCTCCTAAGGGCTTCCCCGGCTCGAGACCGTCCCGATCGCCGAAGAACCGTTTTACAC
>JAGXHO010000232.1 GCA_024636105.1 Trueperaceae bacterium
CCGCCGCGGCGCGACCTGGGCGCCTTCGAGACCCCGCGCGGCAAGCTGCGCCTCCCCGACCTGGTCTGGTTCCAGGGGGTGATGACGCAGCGCGCCTGGGTGCTCGTGCAGTCCGAAGGCTGGGGCTTCCCGGAGCGCCTGCTGGCGGCGCTCGAGGGGGTCGACACCGGTCCCGGCGCACGAGCGCGCGGCGATGTGGCGCGGGCGGTCGTGGACGTGGAGCCGGGGTTCCGGGAGTGGTTCCGGACGTTCGCCGTCGCGGACTGAGGCGCGCCCCGCTACGGGATGGGCGTCAGCGTCTCCGCGCCGCCCGCGACCCAACCGCCCGGTGCGGCCGCCACCGCGTCGGGGAGCGCCTTGGCCTCCACGCGCAGACGTCGCCCCGTCTCCCGCAGGAACGCGCAACCTTCCTGTTCGCAGCGTTCGAAGACCCGATCGGCCTCGTCGAGCTGGGCGAGCGCGAGGTCCTTGTCGCCGCGCAGCAGCGCCGCTTGGGCGTACGCCAAGAGCCCTTCGCCGCGCAACGCGGGCGCCACGTCGAGACCGAGCAGGCGGTGGTAGAGGCGATCGGCGCGCACGAGGTCCTCGTCCGCCTCGGCCTCGGCAGCGGCCGTGAGGTAGTAGGCGTAGGCGGCGTCGCCCGCGCCCCCCTTCTCGAAATGCTCCGCCGTCAGTTCGCTGAAGTGCAGCGGCGCGTGCTGCTCGAGCCACGTGGCGATGTGCAGGTGGAGCGTCGGACGCTCCGCGAAGGGCGTCATCTGCAGGACCGCATGGCGCAGCAGCTCCGACCGGAAGCCGTACTCGACCTCGCCGGGGAGCCGCGAGTCGCTCTGCCGCACGAGCAGGTCGGAGGCGCGGAGCGTGCGCAAGCTGCCGCGCACGTCGCCGGCGAACTCGCGCAGCAGGCCTTCCCAGGTGCGCTCCCCGGTGAGCGCCGCGAGCGCCAGCAGCCGCCGTGCGGCGGGTTCGAGCATGTCGAGGCGGGTCTGCAGCAGGCTCGTGAGCGAGCCGCTGAAGTGGGTGTCCTGGGTGATGGAGAGCGCGCGACCGAGCTCGAACACCGAGGCGGGGACGCCGCCCACCTGGTGCACCAGCGAGCGCATGGCCACGCGGAACACCGGGTCGGCGACCTGATCGAGCAGCTCCAGGCTCTCGTCGATCGAGAGCGGCGCGATGGTCACCGCTTCGGCGCCGGCCGGCAGGTCGCGGCCGCGGCTGGTGCGCACCACGAGCATCGGGGCTTGCGCGCCCGTGAGGTGCTCCACGAAGGCCTCGACGTCGGGATCGAAGCGGTCGTTCTCCACGAGCAGCACCAGCGACGCCACCCCGGGCCGCTTCTGCGGGAGGGCGACCAGGAGGTCGCGCCACGCGAGGAGGGTGCGGTCGACGCCGCGGCGCTCGAGCCGCTTCCACGGCGCTTCGGCGGCGAGCCCGAGGCTGCCGAGCACCAGCCGGTGCCAGCGGGTATCGCCCGGGAGCAGCTCGCCGAGCGCCTGCTGGGCGGTGGCCGTGCGGGTCCGCTCGTCGTCGGCCTCGCGCAGCCCGAACAGCTGGGCGGCGAGCTCGGTCCACAGCGAGCGCTCGCCGGGGTGCGCGCGCAGCCAGATCACCTGGGTGGCGTCGTCCAGACCGGCGGCGAACTCGCGCAGCAGGCGCGTCTTGCCGCTGCCGGCCTCGCCCACCAGCCAGCCGATCCGCGCCCGCTTGGTGCGGCGCACGCCGCGGTGCCACGAAGCGAGGGCGTCGAGCTCCTTGTGCCGGCCCACGAAGGCCACCTTCACGTGCGGGTCGTGGTCGCGCTGTTCGCCGGAGCGCAGCCGGTAGGCCTCCGTGACGTTCGGGAAGGCCGGGAGCGCGATGCCTTCGACCTTCTCGTAGGTCAACCGGTGGCGCGTGGCCTGGTAGGTCTCCTCGGCGATCCACACCTCGCCGGGCCCCGCCGCGTGCTCGAGGCGGCTCGCGAGGTTCACCACGCTCCCCATGACGGTGTACTCGCGCACGCGGCCCGAACCGATCGCCCCGGCGATCACCACGCCGGTGGTGACGCCCGCGCGCCCCTGCAGGTCGACGCCCTTGGACGCCCCGACGCGCTCGATCGCGCGCAGGCTCGCCTCGGCGGCGACGACGGCGCGGTAGGGGTCGTCCGGGTGCGAGCGCGGGGCGCCGTACACGGCCATCAGGCCGTCGCCGCGGAAGGCGTCCACGAACCCGTCGTAGTCCTCCACGACGCTGGAGACCTCGGTGAGCACCTCGTCGGCGAGGTCGCGCAGCTCCTCGGGATCGAGGCCGTGGGTGAGGGTGCTGAAGCCGGTCAGGTCGACGAACAGGACGCTGACCCGGCGGCGCTCGCGCTCCTCGATCGGCGCGCCGAGCGGTCGCCCGCACATGCCGCAGAAGCGCATGCCGGGCGCGCTCGCCGAACCACAGGAGGCACACCGCATGGCGACACTCTACGAAACGGGGTGCGCGCTTGCACCCGCCGGATGTGATCTACGTCACACGCGTCGGCGCGACCTCAGAGCCCCAGCACCGGCGCCGGGTCGACGAAGACGCTGTTGCCGCCGCTCGTGCGGCGCACGTAGAAGTGCAGCACGTCGGGCGGGATCAGCGAACCGCCGCCCAGGTAACCGAGCACGGTGCCCGCCGTGATCGAGTCGCCCACCTGGACGACGGGCGGGCGCAGGTTCGTGTACACGGTCGTCATCGATGGATCGTGCTGGACCGCGACCAGGTACCCGTCGTTGGCGCCGATGGGGGTCACCGACACCACCACTCCGCCGCGCACCACCCGCACTGCGGCGCCCGCGGCGTTCGCGCGCAGACGCACGAAGCTGCTGTTGCCCTCGCCGAAGCGGGTGAGCAGCGTGCTCGCGTCGAGCGGCGCCACGTAGCCCGCGGCGGGCGCGAGGCGCGGGTCGGTCAGGTTGTCGATGCGCGCTCGGGCGGCGTCGGCAGCGTCCTCGAGGGCGTCGGCGCGCTCGCGATCGTCGAGGAAGTTCTGCGCCTCCTGCCGCAACCGCCGCTCCTCGGCCTCCAAGCGCGCGATCTCCTCGGTCAGCGCGCGGTCGAGCCGGTCGAGCTGGGTCGCGAGCGCGTTCTGAGACTCGAGCAAGGCGCGCTGCTCCGCCTGGCGGCCGGCTTCCGTCGCCTGCAGTTCGGCGATCAGGGTGTCGAGGCGGGTGCGGGTGCCCTCGAGCTCGAGGGCGTTCTGCGCCAGCTGCCGCTCGCGCGCTTCGAGTTCGGCGATCTGCCCCTCGAGCCGCAGGCGGGCCGCGGTCAACTCGGTGATCACCGCGTCGAGCTCGGTGACGACCGCGACGTCCTGCTCGGCGAGCATCCCCAGGAAGCGCTGCTGCACGGCCAGGTCGTGGAAGCTGTCGGCGCGCGCGAGCGCGGTGCCGTAACCGGCGGCGCGCTGCCGGTGGAGGTTGAGCAGCAGCCCCTGGACGCGCCCCTTGACGGCCTCCAGGTCGGCCTCGAGGGCGGTCACGCGCGCCTCGGTGTCGGCGACGTCGGCGCGCAGCGTGGCCAAGCCCGTCTGCAGGTCGGCGCGCTGGCGCTGCAGCTCGGCCAGGTCGGCGCTCGCGCGGTCGCGCTCGCCGATGCGGGCGCGCACGCTGGCGTCGATGCTGCCCAGCTCCTCGGTGATGGTGGCGATCTCGGCGCGGCGCGCCTCGAGCAGCCGCTGCCCCTCGCCGATCTCGGCCTCGAGGCGGAGCCGTTCGCTCGCGTCGACCTGCGCGGCGGCGCTGGGGAGCGCGACCAGCAGCAGCGTCAGCGCCGCCGCGATCAGGGCGCCGAACCGCCTCCAGGCAGCGCGGCGCGCGGTCATACCCGCTCGCGCAGGTGTTGCGAGACCGAGATCGCGCTGCCGACGAGCCCGACGAGGATCGCGAGCGCCGCCAGCAGCACCGCCACCTGGCCGAGCAGCGCGCCGTCGCGCACGAACGGGACGAACGGCAGCTGCGGCGCGAGCCGCGCGACGACGATCTGGTAACCGGGGATCGCGAGCCCCAGCGTGACCACCGCGCTCATGAGGCCGAGCATGAACCCCTCGATCAGGAACGGGGCCCGGATGAACCCCCGGGTCGCGCCGACCAGCCGCTGGACCTCGATCTCGTCCTCGCGCGCCTGGATGGCGGCGCGGATCGAGTTGACGATCGCGAACAGCGCCGAGCTCAACAGCACCACGATCAAGATCACGCCGACGACGCGAAGCGCGTCGGAGACGGCGAGGAACGTGTTCACCGCGTCGCTGCCGTCCTCGACGTCGGTGACGCCCGGGAGCTGCTCGAGCCGCCCCCGCACCAGGACCGTCTGGCCCGGGTCGAGCAGGCGCATCCGCAACGTGTCGGGGAGCGGGTTGTCGACGAGCGAGGCGGCGATGCCGAGGCTCGGGAGGTCGGTGACCAGGTCGGCCAGCGCTCGGTCCTTGCCGATGAACGCGACCTCGACGACCTCGGGCCAGGCGCGCACCGTCTCGAGGAGGCGGCCGCGATCGGCGCCGGGCGCGAGGTAGGCGGTGACCTCGAGCTCGCTCTGCAGCGCCGCTAGGACCTGGTTGAGGTTGAGGCTGACGAGGCTGAAGCCGGCCAGGATGGTCAGCGACAGCGTCATGGTGGTGATCGTGGCGACGCTCGCGACCCAGTTGCCCCGGATCGCGCGCATCGCCTGGCCGAGCGCGTAGCTCACGAGGGACCCCCACCGCGGCGCGGCGTGGCGGCGGCGAGCGCGTGGGGGACGGGACGTACGGGCCGCATCGAACCGAGGGTACACCAGCCCGGGATGAAGGACGTGGACGCGCAGTGCGCCACGTCGGGGCGCGCCTGCGCGTGGCATGCTGACGGGCGTGAACGCGCTGCAGGGACGCCTCGGACCGGGCGTCCTGGCCCACCTGCTCCAGTACCTATCCCAGAACTCCGCCGCCGGTCGCCTCAGCGTGGTCGGCGAGGGGGTGGGCTCGGGCGCCATCTACCTGGCCCGCGGCCGCGTCGCCCATGTCGAGCTCGGGGGCATCGTCGGCGTCCCTGCGCTCGCCCACCTGCTCGTCTGGGATCGAGGCGGCTTCGCGTTCCAGGTGGGCGTCGTACCGCCGACGACCACGATCGACCTGCCTACCGACCGCCTGCTGCTCTCGCTGTCGGTCGATCAGGACGGCAACGGCAGCTCCTTCGGGCGCAACGGCTCGATGGCGCCGACCACGCTCGTCGATCCGGCGGTGGTGCCGGGCTTGATGTGGGCGGCGGTGGCGGTGGCCGGGCCGATCGGTGAGATCTTCATCGACGACGCCTTCGACGCGGTCGGCCACAGCCCGCGGCTGCTCCCGGAGGACCAGCTGGGGGCCCTGGTGCAGGCGGTGGCCGGCCAGTTCCGGTCGGAACGGGGACGTGCGGATTTCTTGGCGCGCGCCGAGGCGGTCCTCGCGCACCATGGGTACGGTCGCGTGGACGAGGGTGGTCGTGAGCGCGCATGACGTTCGGGAGGGAGTGCCAACGGTGAGCGAGAGTCGCTTCGTGGTCGAGGTCTTGGGTGCGCCGAAGGAGGCGCAGGCCGTGACCGTAGCGCGCGTGCAGGAGGCGCTGGGGCTCGACGAGCCCAAAGCCGCCATGCTGGTCGCGCGCATGCCCGGGGTGCTCACGCGCCCCTCCGCCGAGGAACGGGCGATGAAGGTGGCGCTGCGCCTGCAGGCCGCCGGCGTCGCCGCGGTGCATCGTCCGCTGCGGCCCGAGGAGGACCCGTTCCGCACGGCGGACGTCCCGCCGGTCGAGCCGGCAGCGTCCGAGCCGGTCCCCGTGGCGCCTCCCCCCGCACCCCCCGCCCCCTCGGCTGCGTCTGGGTTCGATCCGGCGAACGCCCCTTCGGTCGACGCCACCCACGTCGACGTCCCCTACGACCCGAAGCTGACGCCGATGTCCGAGGCTGGCTTCGGCGCGGCCGACATCGTGCTGCCGACCGACATGCCCGACGACGTCCGCAGCACGCAGGAGCGGAACGACCAGCCGAGCCGGCGCCCGACGTTCGTGGAGGCCGGCGCGACGTCGCAGCCCGCCGATCCGCCGCCCGCCGTGGTCGAGGACGACGACGTCGGACCGCCGCTCACGCCCCTGCCGGACGGCGCTCCCAACGGCTTGTCCGGCGTGACCCCCGTTCCGGTGACCCCCGCCGGCGCGGGACGCGGCGTGCGGGTGCTCGGTGGCCGCGACGCGACGCCGCCGCCGGCCCGCGACGTCGACGCTCGCAGGGCCGATCCGGTCTACCGACAGACGCGGTCGGCCGCCGAGCCGTCGCTGACCCTGACCCCGCCGCCCGACGCGGTGCTCAAGCGCTCGGGCGTTCCCGAGTCCGAACTCGACGCCGCGAGGGGAAGCCGGCGCGGCCGCTTCGGCCGCAACCTCGCCGCCCAGGTGGCGCTCCCGGTGGTTCTGAGCTGGGGCCTGGGCGCGGCCGCTATCTGGTTCCTGCTCCCTGCCGACGGGCGTCTCGGGGCGTTCGTGCCGCTCGCGGCCGCGACCGCCATCGCGGCGCTGGTGGGCGCCTTGATGGCGGCCCTCGGCACCGTGGGCGTCGCCCGCGATGTGACCAAGCTGCGCGACGAGGCCCGGCGGGTGGCGATGGGGGAGCTCACCGCTCCGGTCACCACGAACCGCGACGACGAGCTCGGCGAGATCGCCGGTTCCCTCGAGCGCATGCGGCTCAGCCTGCAGGAGGGGTTGGAGCGGCTTCGGAAGCGTCGGCGGGGCGCATAAGGCCGCGCCCCGCGCCTAACGCAGTTGCCGGTGCGGGGCAGAAGGCGCCCCGCCCCTAACGCAGTTGCCGGTGCGGGGCAGAAGGCGCCCCGCCCCTTACGCAGTTGCGCAGAAGGCGCGCAACTACAGCCGGTGAGGCGCGAAGCGGTTCGCTGGGGCTTCAGCTACGCGGCGCGGCGCCCAGGACGTCGGTGGGGGTGGGGCTGCCGCCGAGCGGTTCGAGCGAGATGGCGACGGCCTCGAAGCCGGCGGCCGGCACTTCCAGCACGCGCCCTTCGAAGGTGCCGAGCGACGTGACCGTGCCCGCCGCGACGCCCCACGCCTGGAGCGACCGTCCGGGTCCGGGCGCGTCGCGCATGACGACGAGCGCCGCGCCGTCGCTCCGGTAGAGCACCGCCCCGAGCGCCTGGTCGGCGCCCGCGATGGCGGCCGCCGCGACCTCGCCTTCCGACAGCCACTGCGCGACGCTCGCCTGCTCATCGGAGAGCGCCCCGACGGTCGCCTCCAGGGTGGCGACCAACTCGAGCAGTTCGGTGGTGCGCGAAGCCGCCACCGCGCGCGCCGCTGCGAGCTCGGCGCGCACGTCGAGCGCGACCTGACGCTGTCCGAGCCCCCACCAGCCGAGGGCGCCTGCGAGCGCCAACGACGCGACGAGGCCCCCGCTTGCCCAACCGCCGCCGCGCCGCTGCCGCGCGCGGCCCTGCCGGC